>DASYTI010000043.1 GCA_036002485.1 Candidatus Methylomirabilota bacterium
TCACGCCGGCGACCATCCGGCCTTCTCTGGCGCGAATCAAAGAGCGTGGGGACGTACTGGGAAGTATAGCACTCGGACTGTCCCCTCACTCCAGCAGCTCCACCGCGTCGCGCTGCCGGGCGGGGCTCACGCGGGTGTAGATCTCGGTCGTCGCGAGCGACTCGTGCCCGAGGAGGGTCTGGATGACGCGCAAGTCGGCCCGGCGGTTGAGGAGCTCGGTGGCAAAGGTGTGGCGGAAGAGATGCGGGTGGAGCGGGAGGCCGAGGCGGCGGCCCGCGCGCGACACCGCCGTGATGACGGGCCGCTTGCCGATCCGCCCGCGACCGGAAACGAAGAGCGGATCGCCCGACCCTAGCGAGTCGCGCGTGGCCAGGTAGGTCTCGAGGGCCCCGATGGCGACGGCGTGAAGCGGCACGACGCGGTCCTTGTTCCCTTTCCCCCGCACCCGCAGGCAGCGCGACGCGCGAGAGTAGTCGCCCGCGCTGGCGGCGATCACCTCGCCACGACGGAGGCCGGCAAAAGCCAGGAGGGCCAGGATGGCGCGGTCACGCGGGTGGGGCTCGCCGGCCACGGCGGCCTCGACGTGGTGCCACTCGAGGACGCGCGGCAGATGTCGTTCGCGCTTCGGCACCGTCAGGGCGCGCACAGGATTGCCGCGGAGGTATCCGCGCTCGACCAGCCAGTTCCCGAAGCAGCCAAGCTCGACCAGTCGCCGGCGCACCGTGTTCGCGCGCCAGCTTTGCCTGGCCATGTGATGCTGGTAGTCGCGGAGGCCCGCCGTGGTGAAGGCTCTCAGACTATCCTGCCGCCGCGGCTCGCGACGGTCATCGCGCAGGTAGTCGAGAAACTGGGCGAAGTCACTCCGGTAGGCGGCGATCGTCTGAGGGGCCAATCGCTTCTCGAATTCGCAGTGACGCAGGAACTCGCGGTGAAGGTTCGAGAGCCTCACAGGTGGGGCCCGGCCCCCGGACGCTACGGCAGGAGGTCGGCGACCGCGATGCGGGCCGTGGGGGCGGCGAGTGGCACGATGCTCTCTTCGGCGCTCAGCCTCCGGACGACGCGGTAGGCACAGCCGAAGGGCGCGGCGGCGTCGGGGCCGGGGTCACGGTAGACCTCGAGGACCCGATCCACGAGATTGACGATCCAGTAGTCAGCGACGCGAGCCCTCGCGTACAGGCTGCCTTTGTGCGCGCGATCGAAAGCAAGGCTCGAGTCGGCGATCTCGACCACGAGCGCGAGCCGCGATGGCTTGGGCTCTCTCCGGTCACGCGCGCGCCCGGGCGCCACGGACAGATCCGGCTCGGGCTCCGATTCCTCGTCCAGAGCGACGGGGAGCTGAACGCGGACGCGCCATTCCGGGCCGAAGGCGGCCCCGAGCGCCTCATTCACGAGCTCGACGGCCAACGTGTGCGGATCGCCGTGAGGCTCGCGGACGACAAGCTCACCCCCGAGCAGCTCGAGTCGCTCATCGGATCGGAACACGTGTTTCTCGATCAGGTCGTCGTACTCGACCCGGCTCCAGCGCCGCGTCCGCACGACCGACTCGCTCATGGCAGGAGATCGGCGACGGCGATGCGGGTCGTGGGCGCGGCCACGGGCGTGATGGATTGTTCAGCATGCAGCCTCTCGATGGAGCGATAGGCCCAGCCGAAGAACGCGGTGGCATCGGGCCCAGGCTCGCGGTAGACCTCGACCACACGCTCTGCGAGGTTGACGATCCAGTACTCCCGCAGCCGAGCTCGGGCGTAGAGGCTGCCCTTGTGCTCGCGGTCGAGCGCGAGGGACGAGTCGGCCACCTCTACAACAAGCACGGGTCGTGTTGGATGATCAGCCAAATAGTCGCGCGGGCCCCCGGAAACCACGGTCAGATCCGGTTCGGGCTCAGACTCCTGGTCGAGCGCGATGGGCAGCTGAACGCGGATGCTCCAGCCTCCGGCAAAGACCTGTCTCAGCGCCTCATCAGCAAGGCAGATGGCTGCCGCGTGCGGGCTGTTCTGCGGCTCGCTGACGCAGAGCTGCCCGCCCAGGAGCTCTACCTTGTCTCCTGGAAGGAAGATACCGATGTCGATCAGCTGATCGTACTCGACTCGGATCCAGCGACGGAGCCTGGCCGGCATCTCGCTCATGGGCTCAGGCTAGTCCCGGCGCACGGTGGCCGTCAATGTCCGCGGAGAGATACGGGTCAGCGCTGCGGGATGGCCGCGCGGGCGAGGGCATCCGCGCGGTCGTTTAAAGGATGGCCGCTGTGGCCGGCCACCTTGTGCCACGTGACGTCGTGCTGCTCGACCAGCTCGAGCAGCGCCTCCCAGAGATCGCGGTTCTCCACGGGCTTCTTCTGGGCATTGCGCCAGCCGTTGGCGCGCCAGCGGAGGTACCACTTGTCGCGGAAGCAGTTCACGACATAGGCGCTGTCGCTGTGGATGGCCACGGTGCGGCGGCCGCCGAGGGCGCGCAGGCCCTCGATGGGGCCGGTGAGCTCCATGCGCTGGTTCGTCGTGCGCGCTTCGCCGCCGGAGAGCTCGATCTCGTTGCCGTCGTCGATGAGAATGGCGGCCCAGCCGCCAGGGCCGGGATTACCGCTGCAGGCCCCGTCGGTGTAGATCTGGACGGGGGAGGTTACGGACGAACCTCGATCTTCCTGAGCGGAGGGACGGGGAGGCCTTTCGAGACGCGCACCAACACCCACTCCTCGACGACTTCAGCGATCTGATTGCGGCACGCTTCTAGATTCGGCGCTGTCGCCAGCACGCCGCGCAGCTTGGGGACCTCACCGTAGAACGTCCCATCGTCGAGCTTCTCGTAACGTGCGCCGCGGAGGGCTGCATCCACGTACTGTCGAATCATGAAGACACGTTCCGTCAGGGCAGCCAGTAGAGGTAGCGGCCGCAAGACTCGCAGGGGAGGAGCGCGGTCTGGGCGCGGAGCTCTTGGAGGCGCTGGGGCGTCACCGTCATGCGGCAGCCGCCGCAGAGGTTGGGCTTGGCGACCTGCACGATGGCCAGCCCGCCGCGCGCCTTGAGTAGCTTGTCGTAGTCGGCGAGGACGGGGGCGGGGAGCTGGCGCGCGAGCTCCTGGCGCTCGGTGCGCACGAGGCCGAGATCGGCCTCGACGGCGCGGAGCTTTTCCTGGAGGGCGCCTTCCTCCTGCTTGCCCTGAGTCTCGCGGGTCTTGAAGCGCGTCTCGGCGTCCTTGATCTCGCCGGCCAGGCGCTCCTGGTTTTCCATCAGAACCAGGATGTCCTCCTCGACCTTGCCCTTCTCTTGCTTGATCTCCTCGATCTCGGCGAGGACCGCGGAGTATTCCTTGTTGGTCTTGACCTCGTAGAGGCGGGCTTCGGTCTTGGAGCGCTTGGCCTGGACGACTTCGAGATCCTTTTCCTTCGCGCGCTGGTCTTTCCGGGTGATGTCGAGGCGGGCCTTGGCGCCGTCGACTTCCTGCTTCATGGTATCGAGGGCGGCGTGGATGGCCGCGATCTCTTTCGGGAGTCGGGCCGCTTCGGCTTCGAGGGTGGCGATGCGCGTGTCGACGCCTTGGAGGTCGATGAGGGTCTTGAGCTGGGCGTCCACTATCCACGCCTCATCTGGGACTGCCCCTGATCCAACTCAGCCCTCGCCTCGCCGCTCTCCTCGCCTGCGGCTCGTCGGCAGCGGCTCAGCTCGAACTGCGGCCCTCTCCCCGGAGGGGAGAGGGATATAAAGGAAGGGACCCGCCGAGCAACCAACGAGCGCACAGCAGAATTGGTGGGCCCACTTGGACTCGAACCAAGACCGAACCGGTTATGAGCCGGGGGCTCTGCCAATTGAGCTATGGGCCCGAGGCGCACGATCATATCAGCCCGTTCACGACTCCAGAAAGCTCCGCAGCTTCTTGGAGCGTGAGGGGTGGCGGAGCTTGCGAAGCGCCTTGGCCTCGATCTGCCGGATGCGCTCGCGGGTGACGGCGAAGTCCTGGCCCACCTCTTCCAGCGTGTGCTCGCAGCCGTCGGAGAGCCCGAAGCGGAGCCGCAGCACCTTCTCCTCGCGCGGGGTGAGCGAGTTCAGGACCCGGTTGGTTTGCTCGCGCAGGGAGAGCCCGATCATGCTCTCCACGGGCGAGCCCACCTGCTTGTCCTCGATGAAGTCCCCCAGGTGGCTGTCCTCTTCCTCGCCGATGGGGGTCTCGAGGGAGATGGGCTCCTGGGCGATCTTGAGGACCTTGCGCACCTTGTCCACGGGCACGTCCATCTTGACCGCGATCTCCTCCGGGGTGGGCTCGCGCCCCAGCTCCTGCACGAGCTGGCGCGAGGTCCGGATCAGCTTGTTGATGGTCTCGATCATGTGGACGGGGATGCGGATGGTGCGAGCCTGGTCGGCGATGGCGCGGGTGATGGCCTGACGGATCCACCACGTCGCGTACGTCGAGAACTTGTAGCCCCGCCGGTACTCGAACTTGTCCACGGCCTTCATGAGACCGATGTTGCCTTCCTGGATCAGGTCCAGGAACTGGAGCCCGCGGTTCGTGTACTTCTTGGCGATGGAGATGACGAGCCGGAGATTGGCCTCCACCATCTCTTTCTTGGCGCGGGCGGCCTTGGCCTCGCCCGAGCGGATGTCCTTCACGATGCGCTTGAGGTCGTCGGCCCGCGTCTGGGCCAGCTCTTCCGCGCGGCGGATCTTCTGCTGGGCCACCCACACCAGCCGGTCCTTGATGGAGGGGTACTTGCCCGCGGCCTTCTGGTAGAGATCGCGGTCGCCGTCGTCGCGGTCCTCGCTCAACGAATCGAGGAAGGCATCCACCTCGGCGGGGGCGGGGCGTTTGCCGTCCGACCACAGGGTGATCTCACGCTCGGAAATCTGGATCTTGGCCACGAGCTTCTTGAGGTCTTGGCCCCACTGATCGAGGAGGGAAGGCTGGAGGCTGAGGGTGCGGAGGGTCTGGAGCGCCTTGGCTTGTCGCATCTGGGCGGCCGCCTCGTGCTTTTTCCACGGCGGGTCGCCCTTGCGCTTGTGTCGCCCCCCCGCGCGGGCTCGCATCTTGCGGGCCATGTCGAGGCATTTCTCGCGCTCGCGCAGGAGCCGATCGACGGTGCCCAGCTCGCGCATGACCGAGCGCCGGAGGTCGGCCTCCTTCTCCTCGGTGAATTCCTCTTCGGGATAGTCGACGAGGTCCTTGATGGGCACGAGGTCTTTGCGAAGGTCGTCACGCACGAGGCGGATCTTCTCGAGGGCCAGGGTGGTCGAGAGGATGGCGCGGGTCGCCTCGTCCTTGCCCTCCTCGATGCGCTTGGCCAGGGTGATCTCACCCTCGCGCGTGAGGAGGGAGACGCGCCCCATCTCGCGCAGGTAGAGCCGGACGGGATCCTCGGTCCGCCCCACCGGCCCCGGGGTCAGGTCGATGCGGCGCGGCTCGGCGGGCTCCTCGTCGTCGGGCTCGGGATCGGCGGCCTGGCTCGCGCCCTCGCTGGGGAGGCGCTGGGCCTTGGCCGAGTCGACCACCTCGATGTCCATGGAGCCGAACAGCATCATGATGTCGTCGAGCTGGTCGAGGGAGACGATGTCCGACGGCAGGGCGTCGTTGACCTCGTCATAGGTCAGGTAGCCCTTCTCCTTGCCCTTCGCGATCAGCTTGTCCAGCTCTTGCAGTTTTGGCTCGTCCGCCATGCTCGTCGGCTCTCCTGATGGGGTGCTAGTTCATCGGTCGGTGACCATGCCCCGGACGGCCTCGGCCTGGTCTTGCAGCTTCCGAAGCTCGCCCTCGAGGCTGGCGATCACCGGATCGCCCTTGGCCTGGGCCTGGGTTATGGCCAGGCTCAGCTCCCGGATCTGCTTTTTCCGACGCCGGATATCGTACCGCTTCTGCCAGTCAGTCACCTGATTATGTAGATCGGCTCCTTGGCCCTGCTCCATGAGGAGGGCGGCCAGCAAGCCGCGCTCGGCCTCCCCCGGCAGCTCGGCCATGAGCGCCTCGGGAGCGACCCCTGCCGGGGCCTGGCGGAGGGCGCCCAAGAGCGCCCGCAGCCCCGGATGGGCCAGATCCTCCTCTTCAAGATACGGCAGAAGTGTCGCACGCGCCTCCTCCATATGCAGAAGCAAGAGCATGAGGTCGCGCTCGGCCAGAGTGGGTGGCGGCCAGGCCTTGGCCCCGTCTGTCGAGGTCGCCTGAGTATCCGCGGGGCGGTTGAGCCGGCCCCGGCCGCGGGCGCCCTGGAACTGCTGGGCCTCTATCCAGAGCTGGGTGGAGTCCACGCCGAGCCGCCGCGCGGCCTCGCGGGCGAGCGCGGTGGCCTCCTCCGCATTGGGGACCTTGGAGAGGAGCAGCGCCACGCGGGCATGAGCGGCGGAGCGGCCGCGCGCCGTGCCCAGGTCTTCCTCGCCCAGGGTCCGCTCGAGGACGAACTCGAGGATGCTCTGGGCGGCACTGAGACGCGCCTGGAATCCGGGCGCTCCCTCCGCGCGGAGGAGGCTATCGGGGTCGTGCCCCTCGGGCAGCACGGCCACCTTGATCGGGAAATACTCCGCTTTCTCGAAGGAGCCCGTGCGCGAGACGGACCAGCCGAGGTTCCGGATGTCCATGACGTCCGAGAGCATCTCCTCGAGGCGGCTGGTGGCCTTGATGCCCGCGGCATCGGCGTCGAAGACGCTCACCACTTCCTCCGCGTAGCGGCGCAGGAGGGAGAGCTGAGCGGCCGTGAAGGCGGTGCCGAGGGCGGCCACCGTCTCGGTGAAGCCGTACTGATGGGCCATGAGACAGTCGAGATAGCCTTCGACGACCACGGCGCGGTTCTTCTGCTTCATCCCCTCGCGCGCCACGTCGAGGGCGTAGAGGATCTGACCCTTGACGTAGAGGGGCGTCTCCGGGGAGTTGAGATACTTCGGCTCTTCTGACCCCAGCCCTCGCCCGCCGAAGGCCACCACCCGGCCCTGCTGGTCGCGGATGGGAAAGAGCACGCGGCCGCGGAAGCGGTCATAGAAGCCGGGAGCGTTCTCGCGGCGCACCACGAGGCCCGCCGACACGAGCAGCTCCTCGCCGATGCTTTGTCTCGCCATGTGCGAGAGGAGCGCGTTCCAGCCCTCGGGCGCCCAGCCGAGGCCGAAGCGGCGGGCGACCTCGAGGTCGACACCGCGGCGCTCGAGATAGCCGCGGGCCTTGGCGCCCTCTTCGGTCCAGAGGGCGTCGATGTAGAACTGGGCGGCCAGCGCCATGGCGCGGCGGAGCGACTCGAGCTTGCTCTCGGCCTCGGGGCTGCGCTCCTTGGGCAGCTCCACCCCGGAGCGATCGGCCAGGATGCGCACGGCCTCGGGAAAGGCCAGGCGGTCCTGGCGCATGAGGAAGCTGAAGGCATCACCGCCCACCCCGCAGCCGAAGCAGTGGAAGATGCCGCGCTTGGCATTGACGGTGAAGGACGGGGTCTTCTCGGTATGGAAGGGGCAGAGCCCTTTCCAGTTCTCGCCGGCCTTTTTCAGATTCACGGAGCGGCCCACGAGCTCGATGATGTCCACGCGCGAGCGGATCTCGTCGAGGATGGGCGTGGAGAAGCCGCCGGCCATCAGCTCTGTCCCAGCATGGCCACGGTGGCGCCGGCCCCGCCTTCGTGGCCCTCGCCCGCGCGATGGCTCGTCACGAGCGGGTGAGAGACCAGGAGCTCTTCCACGGCGCGGCGGAGCGCGCCCGTGCCCTTGCCGTGGATGATGCGCACCTGGGCGAAGCCGGCCAGAAAGGCATCGTCGAGGTATTTCTCGAGGAGGTCGCGGGCCTCGTCGGTCGTGCGCCCGATGAGGTGGATCTCTGGCGAAATGGTTCTCGACCCCGCCCCCTCGACTTTGGCCCCCTCACCCGGCCCTCTCCCCCGATGGGGGAGAGGGTTAGAAGCTGAGGCTCCCCTCCTTTGCATCTCTCTCCCCTCAGGGATAGAAGCTGAGGCTCCCTTTGTCATCCCTCTCCCGTCAGGGATGGAAGCTGAGACTCCTTTCCTTTGTATCCCTCTCCCCTCAGGGGAGAGGGTAGGGTGAGGGGTGGTTCCACTATCAGAGCGGCCGACTACACGAAGCGCCTGGGCCGGTACCTTGATCGTCACCGCGCCCGCCTGCACCGTCGCTGTGCCCCCATCGACATCCAGCACGTCTCCCTTGAGCCCCAGATGTGGCACTTCCACTCGATCCCCGGCCGTCGCGGGTCGCGTTCCCGGAGGCTCCGGCTCCGCCGCCCTCTCCAGCCCCCGCGCGGTCTCCACCAGGCGCTTGCGGCTCTGCTCGAGCCCCTCGCGCGTCCTGGTCTCTTTCTTGAGCTTGTCCCACTCCGCGTTGACGGCGCGCCGCACCTCGCTCAGCATACGCTGCGCTTCGCTCTTGGTCCGGGCCGCCAGCTCTGCCGCCTGCCGTCGCGCCGCCTCGAGCTGGCTCTCGGCCCGGGCGAGGAGGGTCGCGCTCTCGACCTCCCGCCGCTCGAGCTGCGCCTCGCGCGCGGCCTCCTGACGATCCCGCTCCTCGAGACGCTGGAGCAGCGCCTCGAGCTGGCGGCGCTGGGTCGACCGGTGGCTTTCGGCCCGCGCGATCAGCTCGGAGGGCAGCCCGAGCCGCGCCCCGATCTGGAGCGCATAGCTCTGACCGGGCCTATCGTAAACGAGTCGGAAGGTCGGCGCGAGCCGCTCGGCGTCGAACTCGACCGAGGCATTGCGCGCCCTGGGATGGCTGGAGGCAAAGCCCTTGAGCGGCTCCAGATGCGTCGAGGCGACGCAGAGGGCCCCGCGCTCGGCGAGAGCCTCCAGCACCGCCTGGGCCAGGGCCGCCCCCTCGTCGGGATCGGTGCCGGCGCCGAGCTCGTCGAGCAGGACCAGAGAGCGGTCGTCCACCTGATCGAGCACCTCTCTCAGCTGCTTGACGAAGGCGGAGAAGGTCGAGAGGTTCTCGGCCACGCTCTGGTCATCGCCGATGATGGCGAAGATGGCGTGCAGGAGGGGCAGGCGCGCGCCCTCCCGAGCCGGCACGTGCAGACCCGACTGCGCCATCAGGCAGAGGAGCCCGAGCGTCTTGAGGGCGACGGTCTTGCCGCCGGCATTGGGTCCCGTGATCACGAGGAGCGGCTTGGGATCGCCGACCTCGATGTCCATGGGCACGACCGGGCGCTCGGGCGCCTCCCATTGCTGGGCCAGGAGCAGGGGATTGCGGGCGCCTGGGGCGAGGGCCTCGTGCCCGTCAGTGACGGAGGGCTCGGTCGCTTCCATCCGATCGGCAAGCTCCCCTCGCGCGAAGATGCAGTCCAGGCGCCCCAGGTCTTCGACCAGCCGCTCGAGGTCGGGCAGCTTTTCCCTCACGGCATCGGTGAGGGCGGCGAGCACGCGGAGAATCTCGGCCTCCTCCTCGCGCGCCACCTGCACCAGATCGTTGTTGGCCTCGACGACGCCTTCCGGCTCGACGAAGAGCGTGGCCCCGCTCTGCGACCGGTCGTGGACTATGCCCTTGAAGCGGGCCTTGGCCTCTGACCGGATGGGCAGGACATAGCGGCCGTGACGGACCGTGACATAACGCTCCTGGAAGATGTGCTCGGCCGCGGGTCCCTGGAAATAGGACTCCAGCCGCTTGATCACCTGGGCGCGGAGCTCGCGCCCTTTTTGCCTGAGTCGCTTGAGCGTCGAGCTCGCCTCGTCACGCATGCCGCCCTCGGCATCGAGCGAGCGCCGGAGAAGATCGGCCAGAGGTGTGAGCGTCGGCAATCCGGTGAGCGCCCGGGCAAGATCGGGCGCCTTGGCCGCGATGGAGCGCCCATAGCCGCCGAGCCTGGCCGCGGCCTCGAGGAGCGGGGGCAGACCCGCCAGCTCGCCAGCCTCGGCGACTGATCCAGGGACGCGGGCGTGCTCGAGCAGACTGCGCACATCGGGGATGACGTTCCAGGGGGGAGGCCCGGCCACGGCCAGGGCCTGGCGGGCCTGCCGGGTCTCGATGAGGGCTTGGCGAACGGCCTGGAGATCTGCCAGGGGCTCGAGGGCTTGCGCCCGCTCATGCCCCATCGGGGAGCGGGTGTGCCGGGCCAGGAGATCCTTGACCCTGCGCCACTCCGCCCCCCAACCGGCCGCGACTAGTCGAAGAACCGCTCCCGTTTCTTGGCCTTCTTGCGAGCGGCCAGGGTCTTGCGCTTGCGCTTGACGCTGGGCTTCTCGTAGTGCTGGCGCTTCCGGAGCTCCGACATGAGCCCGGCCTTCTCGCACTGCTTCTTGAAGCGCTTGAGCGCGTTCTCGAAGCTCTCGTCGGGCTCGACAATAACCTTCGTCACTGATACTCACCCCTTCCCGGTCCACACAATGGATTCTGACTTATACCACGCGCCCCAACACGCCGCAATCGAGTGCCCTAACTCAGACACTCCGTGAATACCGAGCGGCGGCGGGAGGGAAAGGGGGGCGCGTGCCGTCGGGAGCGAATCCGACGAGCCGTAGCGCGCCCCGAAGCGCAGGGCGCCTCCGCCGCGCGAGCCGTCCTGCGCAGCAGGGCGGCGAGCGACCCCCGTCTCGGGGGATGGGGGGCCAGGCGGAGGCGCCCGAGCGAGGAGGCGCGCGAGACGAGGAGGTTGAGCGGACGACGGCACGCGCCCCCCTTTCCCTCCCGCCGCATTGCCGGCACGCACGCGCGCTAATTAGAAGCGGCGCGAGTGCTGCTCTTCCACCAGCTTGAGGGCCTGAGTGGCGGCATGCATGCACGCCGCCTCGACGGTAGGCAGCTCCTCGGGAAGGAAGGGCGAAAGCACGTGGTCGACGACTTCCTCGCGATCCTTATCCGCCGCGGCCGGCCGGCCGATGCCGACCTTGACGCGGCGGATCTGATCGGAGCCGAGAGAGGCGATCAGCGATCGCACCCCGTTGTGCCCGCCCGCGCTGCCCTTCAGCCGCGTGCGCACCTTGCCCAGCGGCAGGTCGAGGTCATCATAGACGATGACGAGATCGGCGGGGCCGACCCGGAGCTTCTTCGCGATGCGCGCCATGGACGGGCCCGTGACGTTCATGAAGCATTGCGGCTTGACGAGGTGGATGATCTCGCCCCGCCACTTGCCCTGGGCGAGCAGGTGCCCGCCCCGGCGCTGAAAGCGCACGCGGAGCTTCTTGGCCAGGCCGTCGAGCACGCGCGTGCCCACGTTGTGCCGCGTATTGCGGTAGTCGGGCCCGGGATTGCCGAGCCCGACGATGGCCTGGGCCACTTACTTCTTCTTCGCCTTGTCGTCTTCTGCCTCGGGCTCTTCCTTGGGCTTGCGCTCCGTGAGCACCTCGGGCTCCGCGGGCGCGGCCGCCACCGCTTCCACGGCCACCACGGGCGCCACTTCCTCGGCGGCAGGCGGGGCAACGGTGGCCACGGCTTGCGCCCTGTCCGTCAGCACGCGCACGCCGTCGGGTATCGGGAGATCGCCCACGGTGAGCACATCGCCGATGGCCAGGTTCGAGACATCGGCCTCGATGGCCTCGGGGATATTTCCGGGAAGACACAAGACCTGGATCTCGCGCAGCACCATCTCGAGGATGCCCTGGGTCTCCCTGACGCCCACGGCATCGCCCACGTGATGCACGGCTACCGTCACCTGGATGGGCTTGTCCATGGCGACCTCCTGGAGGTCGACATGGATCAGGTCCTCGGAGACCGGATCGAACTGCATGTCGCGCAGGATGGCCATCTTGGAGTCCGCGGCGCCGGCGAAGGTCAGCTTGAGCAGCTGGGTGCTGCCCTCGCGGCCGTGGATGATCCGGAACACGTCCCGCGGGTCGACGGCGATGGTCACGGGGGCGGCCCCGCCGTAGAGGATGCCCGGGGTCTTGCCCGCGCGACGGAGCCGCTTGGCCGCGCCCTTGCCCAGCCCCTCGCGGGGCATGATCGTCAGTTCACGCATGTCCATGATGCGAACGCTCCTTCAGTGAGTGAGTTACACGAAGAGGGTCGAGACCGACTCCTCGTCGTGGATGCGACGGATGGCCTCCGCCAAGAGGGGAGCCACCGAAAGCACGTGCAGCTTGGGCGACGCCTTGCCTGGGCTCAGCGGCACCGAGTTGGTGACGATGACCTCCTCCAGCGGCGATTCCTCGATGCGCTTGAGGGCCGGCCCGGAGAGGACACCGTGAACGGCGCAGGCGAGCACGCGGCGCGCGCCCTCGCGCTTCACGGCCTCCACGGCCTGGATGAGGGTGCCCGCCGTGTCGATCATGTCGTCGATGACCACCACGTCCTTGTTCTTGACCTCGCCGATCAGGTACATGAAGTTGGCGACGTTGGGTCCGTCGCGGCGCTTGTCGATGATGGCGAGGCCGGCGCTGAGCCGCTTGGCGATGGCGCGCGCCCGCTCCACCCCGCCCGCATCGGGGGAGACGAGGACGAGATCCTGGAGGTCCTTCTTGGCCAGGTAGTCCACGATGACGGGAGGCGCGGCGAAGAGGTGGTCCACCGGGATATTGAAGAAGCCCTGGATCTGGCCGGCATGCAGATCCACGGCGAGAAGACGGTGGCAGCCCGCCGCCGTGATGAGGTCGGCCACGAGCTTGGCCGTGATGGGCACCCGCGGCATGACCTTGCGGTCCTGCCGGCCATAGCCGTAATAGGGCAGGACGGCGGTGATGCGGCGGGCCGAGGCGCGCTTGAACGCGTCCATCATGACGAGGAGCTCCATGAGCGTGTCGTTGACGGGCGGGCAGGTGGGCTGGATCACGAACACGTCCTGGCCGCGGACGTTCTCGTTGATCTGCACGTAGACCTCGCCGTCCGAGAAGCGGGAGACGTCGGCGTCGCCCAGGCGCATGCGCAGGTGCTGCGCGATCTCCTCGGCCAGGGGACGGTTCGCGTTCCCCGAGAAGAGCTTCAGCTCATAAGCCATATTTTTTACTCAGCCCGCGCATTTTACTCAGCCCTCGCCTCATCGTGGATCCTTTCAGCCCTCGCCTCATCGTGCTCCTCGCCTGCGGCTCGTCGGCCACGCTTCGGCTCGAACTTCAGATTCTCCACACCCTTCACATTCTCCACACGCTGAAGTGGCTGGGGCGGGAGGGATCGAACCTCCGTTGCGGGGTCCAAAGCCCCGAGTCCTACCTCTGGACGACGCCCCAGTAAATCAGATTGCGCGGATGGCGGCGCCCGAATTCGTCCTCACCGCCCAGGCCGCCCAGCCCGCGCGGCTCACGCGGCGCTGGATCTGTCGCGCCTGGTCCAGCGAGCGCGCGAGGCCGAATACCGTGGGCCCGCTGCCCGACATGACCGCGCCGAGCGATCCCGCCGCCATCAGCGCCGCCTTCATCCGCCCTATGACCGGCATCACCGGCTCCGCCCATCGCTCGAGATGATTCGTGAGCGCCGCGGCCAGCTTGACCGCGTTGCGCGTGCGGAGCGCCTCGATCACGCGTCTCGTGCCCTCCGGCTCCGCGCGCCATCCCGGCGGCACGCGGGCATACACCTCTTGCGTGGAGAGCGGCACGCCCGGGTTCACCAGCACCAGGGCATAGCCGCCCACCCCCGGCAGCGGCTTGAGCACTTCCCCGCGCCCCGTGCCGATGGCGCGGCCGGTGCCGAGGAAGAACGGCACGTCCATCCCCAGCCCGACGGCCAGCTCGACCAATCGCTCGCGCTTCCACCGCAGGCGCCACAGGCGATTGAGGCCCCACAGCGTCGCCGCCGCATCGCTCGAGCCGCCCCCCAGCCCGGCCGCGAGGGGAATCCGCTTCTCGAGCCGGATCCGCGCCCCCCTGTCCACCGCCGCCGCCTCTCGCAACATGCGCGCGGCCCGCACGATCAGGTTGCGCTCGTCGGTGGGCAGGCCGGGTTCACTCGTCTCGAGCGTGATGGTTTCGGCCGTCTCCACCGTCAAGCGGTCACAGAGATCCACCGCCTGCAGCACGGTGGACAGCTCATGATAGCCGTCCGGGCGCTTGCACAGAACCTCGAGGGCCAGGTTGACCTTGGCCGGAGTCCGAAGCACCAGGCGTGACGGACTCCGCGACCGCTTCAACAAGGCAAAAAAGAGTACCACGCGCGTCGCAGAACGGTCAACGGAAGTCTTGGATATTCACACCTTGCGGCACAGTCAGCTTCATGAGCTCAGGCTCGAACCCGGTGTCGCGCTGCGGGTCCTTGTAGCGCACGTCGACATCGAGCTTGCCGTCGAGGGTGGACAGGTGCGGGCCCTCGGGACGGAACACGACGCGCGCGGGCTGGGAGCCACCCGTCCACTCGACCTGTCGCGCCGCGCCCGAGGTCGCGTCGAGCCAGATGCGCTGTCGTCCATTGGCCGTCTCGAAGGACACCGAGGGACCGATGGCATCGGGCGGGAGCATTTCTCCCGAGCGCGGATCCCGCGGCGGCAGCGCATGGCCGGCAAGGAGGGCGACCAGATCCTCCGGACCCAGGGCCAGGCCGAGCCAGCGCTTTGTCGCCTCAGGCGAGGAGCGCGCCAGGAAGGCGCGCTGCTGCGCGACCTCCCAGAGCGTCACCGTGTCGGCGTCGGAGGCGACCACGAGGATGGGCGGCCCGAAGGGGGCGAGGGCTTCGAAGCGAAGCTCGGCGGGCGCGCGGAGAAGGAGCACGCCCGTGAGGCGGTCGAGACGGTCGCCGCGGCGTATGCGCAGATCGGCCTGAGTGCGCAGATCGTGGAAGGTCTTCCCGCGAGCCTCCAGCGCTGCGCGGGCGGCTTCGACGTCGGGGGGCAGCGGCTTTCGAGGGGGGAGCGAGGCACAGCCCTCCGCCACGAGGAGGGCGCCCAGCAGGAGCAGGAGACCGAGCTTACTTCTGCTCGGCTTTGGGACGGTCGCCACCTTTGGCCCGGCGTGCCTTCTCGCGCGCGTCGGCGATCTTCTTCTTGACCGCGTCGGCGATCGTGTTCTCGGAATCCGCCTTGAGCGCGCGCTCCCAGGTGGCGATGGCCTCTTCGGTGCGGCCGGTCTTCAGGAGGGCATCGCCGAGATGGTCGAGAATGGTCGGGTCTTCCTTGGCGAGGGCGACCGCCCGCTGCAGCTCTCTCAGGGCGTCGGGGTAGCGGCCCTGCTGGTAATAGGCCCAGCCGAGGCTGTCGATGAAGTAGCCGTTCTCGGGGTCGAGATCCAGGGCCTGCTTGATGAGCTGCACGGCCTCCGTCAGGTTCTGGCCCCGCTCGGCGTACATGTAGCCAATGTAGTTGTAGGACTCGGCATGCTTGGGGTCGATGACGAGCACGCGGCGGAAGGCGGCGATGGCCTCGTCGAAGCGGCCCTGCTTCTCGTACACCACGCCCGTCTGGAAGGTCAGATCGCGATGCTTGCCGTCGAGGCCGAGCCCCTCCTGGAGGGAGGCGAGGGCACGGTCGTACTGCTGGGCCCGGAAGTACGCCGTGCCCAGGTAGAGGAAGAGCTCGGCGCGCTTGGGCTCGAGGTTGACGGCCTCCTGGAGCGCCTTGATGGCATCCTCGTGCTTCTTGGCTCGGCCGTAGAGGAAGGCGAGCTGCACGCGGGCGTCGACGGAGCGCGGGTCGGCGGCGAGGATCTTCTCGAGCTCGCCCTGCGCCTCGGCATCCTTGCCCGCATCCATGAGCGTGGTGGCGAGGAAATAGCGCCCCCGGAGATTGCCGGGCTCGAGCTCGACGGCCTTGCGGAAGGCCGAGGCGGCCCGATCGTACTGCTTCTGCTCGTAGTAGATGGCCCCGAGCTTGATCCACACGCGCGGGTCCCGGGGCGCGGAGTCGGCGAGCGACTCGACCTCGCCCTGCGCTTCCTTGAAGCGGCCGAGCCGCACGAGCACGTCACCGAGCCGCTCCACGAAGGCCATGTTGTCCGGATTGGCCTGGAGGGCCTGCCGGTAGACCTTGAGCGCTTCCTCGGGCTTCTGACGCGTCTCGTAGACGAAGCCCAGGGCCATCCAGGCGGGGTCGAGATCCGGGTCGATCTCCACCGCACGCTTGAGCCGCGTGATCGCCTCGTCCCACTGCTCGGAGTCGATGGCCACGCGGCCGAGCAGGTGATAGGCCTGGGCGGAGTTCGGCTGTGCGGCCACCAGCCGGAGCAGGACGGCGCGCGCCTTGTCGAGTTGACGCTGCTCGATGTGCTGCTGGGCCAGCGCGAGGTACGGGTCGGACGCCTTGGGCGCGAGCTGGATCGCCTTCTCGAACTCGGTCTCGGCGTCGGCGAAGCGCCGCTGCCGACGGAAGATGTCCGCCAGGGTGAGATGCGGGGCCGGGCTCAGGGGCTCGAGGGCTACGGCCTTCTGGGCGGCCTCGACGGCGCGGACAGGGTCATTGGTGCGCGCGAGCCACTGCGCGAGCTGCACCCAGAGCTCGGGGCTGTCCTGGTCGCGCTCGAGAGCGCTCCGCAGCGCGGCCACGGCCTCCTGCATGCGGCCGGCGCGCGCGTTCATCTGGGCGACCGAGTAGTAGTAGTAGGCCGCGGCCCGCGGATCGCGGAAGCGCAGCGGCAGCGTGGTCTCGGCGCTCTGATCGCCCGCCCGGTCGGGCGCCAGGGTGGACGCGCAGCCCATGAAGAGGAGCGCGGCCGAGACAATGGTCATCATGCGAATCATGGCTGCTCCGGGGCGGCGTGGACACGGGAGCCTCCGCGCGCCAGCAAGTCCTTGGTCAGGAGGCGTCTGAGCGACGAAGCCACCAGGGGATCGGCGATGGGACGCGCGGTCGCCTCCACGAGTCCTCGCTCGGCATCGGTGAGCCGCCGGGCCGCGGTTCCGCTCTCGTGGGGGGCCTCAGGGCTCGTCGGGGCGGAGGCGGCGCCCATGGTCACGCGCATTGCTCTCACCGCCGTGCCGTGGCGCTTGCCGAGCGCGGCCACGATGGTCCCGGAGCGCAGCGTGAGCTCCTGCAGCCAAGGAGAATTGTCGACGGTGACTTCGAGGGTGCCCTGGCGAAGGGTCCGGGGACGCGAGCGCCGGGCCGCCTCGGGACCCACGATGTCCGACCATTGCCGGCGAATGGCTTCTTCGAGCATCCGCTCGGCCAGGGCCGGGACGGCCGAGGTCAGCAGGCTGCCGACCCGCACAGGATTCCGGCGTCCCGTTCCCATCGCGCCCCCCATCATACTTGAGCCGTCCCTCTCTCGCCACACGCTTAGCCGCTACGCGGGCGGTCAAATTGACTCGCCCCAACCCCGGCCCTTATCATGGCGCTGCCATGGGCCGACCGCAGCGTGGGCAGAGTCTCTCCGTGACCATCGACGACCTCGCATTCGGCGGCGAAGGTGTCGGTCGGATTGACGGTTATGTGGTCTTCGTGCGCGGAGGAATACCCGGCGATCAACTCCGGGTCCGGCTCGACCAGGCTCGCGCGCGCTTTGGACGGGCCAGCATAGAGGCCGTCCTCACCCCCTCTCCGCACCGGGTGGAGGCGCCCTGCCAGTATTTTGGGCGCTGTGGCGGCTGCCGGCTGCAGCACGTCGACTATGCCGCCCAGCTGAGCTTCAAGAGCAAGCAGGTCGCCGACGCCCTGGAGCGGCTGGGAGGCCTGCCGCCCGTGGAGATCAGGCCCATCCTCGCCGCCCCCGAGACCTACGGCTACCGCAACAAGATGGAGTTCACGGTGGCGAGCCAAGGGCCGAACCACCCCCTCACCGTCGGGCTGCACGAGGCGGAGCGCTACGACCGTGTCCTCGACGTCGACCGATGCCTGCTCCAGTCAGAGCGGATGAACGCCCTGCTGGACGAGTCGCGCCGCTTCTTCGTCGAGCACGGCCTCACCGCCTATGAGCAGGACTCGGGCGAGGGGCTCCTGCGCTTCCTCATGCTGCGCGAAGGGCGACGGACGGATGAGGCGATGGTCAACGTGGTCACCTCCTCGCCCGCGGTATCGGAGCTCGCGCCGCTCGCGGAACGTCTGGCCGCCCGCGTGAAGGAGACGGCCAGCGTGGTCATGAACGTGAATCCCAAGAAGGCCAGCGTGGCCGTGGGCATCGAGGAGCACCTGCTTGGCGGTCGCGACCACATCCGCGAATCCGTCGGCGGGTTGACCTTCCAGGTCTCCGCGAACTCGTTCTTCCAGACCAATTCGGCCCAGACCGAGCGCCTGTTCACCATCGTGCTCGAGGCGGCGGCGCTCACGGGGGGAGAGACGGTCTTCGACCTCTACGCGGGCACGGGCGCCATCAGCTTGCTCCTCGCTCAGCGCTCGCGCTGGGTCTACGGCGTCGAGGTGGCCCAGGCCGCGGTGGACGACGCCGCTCGCAATGCCGCGGCCAACGGGATTTCCAACTGCACCTTCCTCGCCGGCGAAGTCCGCTTCGTCCTGCCCGAGCTCATCGCCCAGGGCGTGACCGCCCAGGTGGTGGTGGCCGACCCGCCCCGCGCGGGCTTCCATCCCAAGGCCCTGGCCAGCCTGGCCCGCCTCGCTCCGGCGCGGATCAGCTACGTGTCGTGCAATCCCGCTACCCTGGCGAGAGATCTCGGCGACCTCGCGCGGGCGGGCTATCGCGTCGAGTGGGTGCAGCCCGTGGACATGTTCCCCCATACGCCCCACATCGAGGCCGTGGCCAGGCTGGAACGTATCCAGACGTGAGATTCTATCTGCTGCGCCGCTTGTGGCAGGCCGTCCTCGTCCTCTTCGGCGTCTCCGTCGTGGTCTTCTTCATCCTGCACCTGACGGGCGATCCCGTGGGCCTTCTCTTGCCGCCGGATGCCTCGGCCGAGGACATCACCCG
>DASYTI010000044.1 GCA_036002485.1 Candidatus Methylomirabilota bacterium
GCTGAGGGGCGGAGCCACGAGGCGAGGGCTGAGTGAGAATTACGCCTCACCTGCGGCCTTCGGGCGTCGCCTCGCATCTGCACCTTTTTGAGCCGCCTGAGAGCTTGCTGGAACTTGCTGGAACTGGGGAGAAGACCGGGCGGAGCTGGCTACTTACGGTTGACGCACTTGATCAGGCGCCAGCCGTTGAACAGATTGACCTTGGTCGAGATGTCGGGGATGAGCCCGACCTGCTCGAGCAGGGGCTCGAAGGGCAGGTTGGACTTCCAACCCAGCCGGGTGCACACGGGCGAGACGAAATCTTCCAGTCGACCGACCACCCGCCGCTCGCTTCGGAAATGGTTGAGGAGCACGATATTGCCGCCCGGTTTCACCACCCGACGCATCTCGCGCAGCACCCCCACGGGGTCGGGCACCGCGCTGATGGTATAGGTCGCCACCGCCGAGTCGAACTCGCTCTCGCCGAAGTCCATCACGGTCGCGTCCATGACCTTGAGGGTGACACTGATGAGCCCCAGCTCGATGATCTTGTCCTGGGCCTTTTCCAGCATTTCTTCCGAGAGATCGATGCCCGTGATGTGGCAGTGGGTCGGGTACAGGGGCAGGTTGAGCCCGGTCCCGATGCCGACCTCCAAGACGTGGTCGTTTCTCTTGATGTCCAACAAGCGCATGGCCTGCTCGCGGCCGGGGTGGAAGATCCAGTCGAAGACGAAATCGTAGGCGGGGGCATAGAACTTATAGGCTCGCTTGACCTGCCGCTTTTCGAGCGCCCTATCCACCCTGAGCCTCCTTGGGACGGGGCTAAAAAAGTGCCCCCGTGTGCGCAACTTCTGCACTTCTAACACAAGGCCCCAGCCTTGCCAAGCGCTTTCTGACCCATTGATCCTAAAGGAGAAAATTCCGAAACGCGAAGGGGAGTCTCGATGGCCCGCCACCTCGGTGACTGTCGCCACGGTGACGCTCTGTAGCGACGGCGGCAAGGGATGAGGGATGCGCCGCCTATCGAGGGATGGTGTCGGGACCGGGGGCCGCGGTCGGGCGCGGGGCAGGAGCGTCCGCAAGCTGAGCGATCCTATGCTCGAGCTGGCGGATCTTGAGCCTCAGCCGGATCTGCTGGGCAAAGCCGCTGATGGCGGCGAAGATGACGCCCACGAACGCCGAGAAGAGGATCACGAGGGAGAGCGGCAGGCTCACGGTCTGCCATTGCAGAAAGCGCACCTCGACGGAGTCTGGGTTCTGGATGGCAAAGATCATCGCGAGGACCCCGACCACGGCCATCAAGAGATAGATGAAGAGCATGGGCGCCTCCTCGCTCGAAAGGCGTGTTAGTGGGCTTTGCCGTTCTGGCCGAGGGCGCGGAGAAAGCGCTCGATGATGCGCTCCTGGCACCCGGTGCTGGAGCGGGTCTCACCACCCGCCTCCAGGAGATCGCGCAGCGGCATGACCGCCTTGGCCATCGTGCGATGGCCGCCCGCCGAGCCCAAGTCGCCGAAGGCCGCGCGCGTCACCTCGCCGGCGCTCTTGACATAGCCGACATTGCGTACGGAGACGTGAAGGTCGCCGGCCACCTCGCCCGAGACGACGGACCACTCCACGCCCTCGGCCTGCAGCCCGAAGTCGGCGAACTGGGGAATGAGGTCGACGGTGGCCACCCGTCCCAGGTGGGAGAAGAAGACGCCCTTGACGATGCGTCGCTTGACGAGCCCCGCGGCCAGCGCGTCGAGGGCGGCCTCGGAAAGCTCGGGGCGCTCGATCCGGCGCAAGGCATTGTGATTGGCGAGAAGGTAGAGGTAGGTGAAGGCCTCGAGGTCGGCCTTGGTGCCGCCGCGCTCGAGCCCCAGGGTGTCGGCCTTGATGCCATAGAGCAGCGCGGTGGCCAGGCGCTGGCTGATCTTCACGTCGGCGGCCCGTAGATACTCGACGAGGATGGTCGAGGTGGCGCCATAGGATGGCCGCACGTCGCGGATATGGGCACGGATGGGCTCCTCGATCGGGTGGTGGTCGATGACGAGGTCGACGTCGACGAAGCGCTCCTCGAGGAAAGAGGGCTGCACATCGACCATGGCCACGCGGTCGAAGCCGTGCATCTCCCGCGTGGTGATCGGCTCGACGTCGATCTCGAGGATCTTGCACATGGCCAGGTTCTCCGGCCGTGTGATGGTGCCGAAGGTGCAGATGGGCGCTCCCGTGCGATTGCGTCCGAGCAGGGTGCGCAGGGCCAGGGCGGAGGCGATGGCATCGGGGTCGGGGTCGTCCTGCATCAGGATGAGGACCCGCTCGGCGTCGTAGAAGTGCGTGCGCAGCCGCTCGGCGCGCGCCCGGGCGCAGGCGCGCTCGAGCTCGGGCTCGAGCACGCGCTCGGCGAAGGCGGCGGGCGATACCGTGACGATGCCCGAGCCGCGGAGCCGCTCGTCGGCCACCACGAGCACGGCGGCGTCCGGGACGCCGGCCCGGATGGCCGCGACCACGAGCGGGAGCCGGGCGGCGGGCGCGGCCACCACGAGCGCCCCGCGACCTTTGGCGAGGAGCCGCCGGTAGGACGGCGCGTCCTCGGGATCACCGACGGTGGCGCGGATCTTCCGTCGCGCGAGCCGTGTTCGCAGGGAGACCGAGGCGACCAGGTAGCTCGGCGGCTCGCCGCCGAAGGCGACGTGGCTGCCCAGGTGGGGCAGGAGATCTTCGGGCACGACCAGCACGGGGCGCATCGGTGAGCGCCTTCGGAGGCGAGGGCTCTCCTAGAAAGCTCGGAGGGGGGCTCCGCCCCCCTTCCGAAGCCTCCCCCCGAAAACTAGATGGCGCCGGCGAAGCCGGCGCTCGAAGCGGAGCGTTCTTGCTCGGGAGGGCAGGGGAATCACTTCGACGGTCTCCTAGCTGCGCGAGCGGCGGTAGGCCAGGCTTCCCGCGCGAACGCCCGCGCGGACCGCCCGGGTGAGCCGGCTCGCCTGATCGCCCACGCTCTCGCGCGAGGTCGCCAGGGTTTGGCTGATCGAATCGAGGGACTGCTTGAGCGCGCGCTGGGCCCGGCCTATCTGTTCCGCGGCCCGGCGCTCGAGCCGTCTGAGCTTCACGCGGGCGGCTCCGACGCTGCCCGCCGTCTCCGTGCGGAGCGCCTTGAGCTGTTTCTCGAGCTGGGCCAGCCGCGCCTCCAGTTCCTTGAGCCGGGTTTGCGCGGCGCTCGGCGCTGTGCGGCGTCGGGGACGCTCGGCCATGTCTCCTCCCATGTCACGCGAGTCTAGTGGAGCCCCCCCCAGGAGTACCTCAAGGCCTGCCCGGGAAGCAAGCATCTTAGGCCACTGGCAATGGGCCAGGACCGGGGTATTCTGCGTCCGGCCATGAGCGCTGACCCCATTCTTTTCCGCGACCTCGCGTACGTCTTCATCGCGGCGGTGGTCGGCGGTGCCCTGGCCTGGGTGGCGCGCCAGCCCCTCGTTCTCGGCTATGTCCTGGGCGGGCTCCTGATCAGCCCGCTCACCCCGGGGCCCTCGGTCAGCGATGCCCACAGCTTCGAGCTCTTCGCGGAGATCGGCGTCGTCCTGCTCATGTTCTCGGTCGGGATCGAGTTCTCCCTCCGGGATCTCCAGCGCGTCCGCTGGGTGGCCCTCGTGGGCGCGCCGCTCGGGGTCCTGCTCACGATTGGCCTCGGCGCGGGCACCGGAGCGGTGCTGGGCTGGCCGCCCCTGCAGGGCCTCATGGTCGGCATCGTGATCTCCGTGTCGAGCACCATGGTGCTGGCCCGGCTGCTCATGGAGCGAGGTGAGCTTCACTCGCGCCACGGGCGGGTGCTGATCGGCATCAGCCTCGTCGAGGACCTGGCCGCCGTCGTGCTCATGGTGGTGACGCCCGAGCTGGGCTTGATCGAGCCCAAGCGGTTCCTCGGCATCGGGTTGGCGCTCGGCAAGTCGGCCCTCATCCTGATCCCATTCTGGTATCTCTCGAGCAAGGTGTTTCCGCCGCTCATGACTCGAGCGGCCCAGACGCGCAGCTCGGAGCTCTTCCTCCTCTTCGCGCTGGCCGTGGGCCTGGGCACCGCCGCCGCCACGCAGGCCATGGGGCTGTCGGTGGCCCTGGGAGCCTTTCTGGCCGGACTCGTCATCAACGAGTCGGACTATGCCCACGAGATCCTGGCGCGCCTGCTTTCTCTCCGGGACGCCTTCGTGGCGCTCTTTTTCGTCACGGTGGGTGTCCTGATCGATGTGCGGAGCGTTCTGAGCAATCTTCCGCTGCTCGGGACCATGGTCGCCCTCATCGTCGTGGGCAAGCTCGTGCTGCGCGCGGCCGTCGTGTGGGCGCTCGGCCAGCCGCTCTCCACCTCCCTCCTGGTGGGCACGGGGCTGGCGCAGATCGGCGAGTTCTCCTTCGTGCTCGTGCAGGTCGCGCGCAGCGCCGGGCACATCAGCTCCGACGTGTACCAGACGGCGCTGGCCGCCTCGCTCATCACCATTCTCCTCAACGCCGCCCTCTTCCGCGTCATGGAGGGATGGGTGGGCAAGCTCGGCCTGGGCGGCCGGCGGCACCGGAAGGAATTGGCCGTCGAGCGGTCCGGGCTGCACGACCACGTCGTCCTCTGTGGATTCGGCCGCGTGGGGAGCGCCATCGGCGAGGCACTCGAGAGCTTTGGCATCCGGTATCTCGTCATTGAACTAGATCCGGACGTCATTCGAGGGCTGGCCGCGCGCGGGGTGCCGTGCCTCTTCGGCGACGCTGCCCATGGGCGGCTCCTCGAGCACGCGGGCGTCGATCGCGCGACGCTTGCCGTGGTCACCGTGCCCGTGGCTGATCGAGCGCGCCTCGCTGTCCAGGGGCTCCGTCGCATGCGCCCCGACCTCCCCATCCTGGCGCGCTTTCACGACGCGGCGGCTCGCGAGGGACTCCTGCGCGCGGGCGCCGACGAGCTCATACAGCCCGAGACCGAGGCCGCGGCCACGCTGATCCGCCACGCCCTCCGCCGCCTCGAGCTTCCTCAGGAGCGCATCCTGGCCTATCTGGGCCGTTTCCGCGGCGCCATGGAGATGGCGCAGGGCAACGCGGGCCCGGCCGAGGCGCTGCCCGCGGTGGAGGAGGTGGTGATGGGGGCTGGGCCGCTCGCCGATCAGACGCTGGGCGAAGCGCGCGTCCGCGAGCGCCTCGGGGTGACGGTGGTCGCCATCACGAAAGCCCACGGCCCCGTGCTGCACAACCCGACGGCCGGCACCGTCCTGCGCACGGGCGACCGCCTCCGGGTCTTCGGTCTGCCCGATCAGCTGGCGGCCTTCCGGCGCGAAGCCGGCAGCTGACGCGGCTCAGGCGGCGAAGGCCGTCCACAGCGCGAGCGCGAAAGCGACGACGGTCAGGCCGAGGCATAGGGCCGCGAGCACCCGATGCATGCCGCTCTCCGGCCGGCCCGGGCCGGCGCCCAGCGCCATGGCCGCGAGAAAGCCTCCGGCGAATCCGCCGCCATGACCCCAGTTGTTGACGTGGAAGCCTGGCAAAAAGCCCAGGACGAAGATGACGAGGGCCCACGTGCCGTACTGTCGGAGCACCGCCTGACCGAAGAACCCGCCGCGCTGCCGCCCGTAGTAGACCATGGCCCCGAAGAGACCGAAGACGGCGCCCGAGGCGCCGAGGGTGAAGGTAATGCCGACGAGGTTCGAGAGGACGAAGCCGAGAGCGCCGCTCACCGTGAAGATCACGATGAAGCGTGCGTGGCCGAAGACCTCCTCGACATCGGAGGCCATCTGACGGATCCAGAGCAGGTTGAAGACCAGGTGAAGCAAGCTGCCGTGCAGGTAGATCGCGGTGAGCACGGTCCACCAGCGGCCGAGATGCCAGGCGACCGCGCCCGTCATACCGAGGGCGTTCAGGGCCGGGCCGCTCGGCGCGAGGAAGTCGAAGGGGCCGCGCGCGCGGAGCAGTCCACTCGGATCGAGGAGGAGTGAGGCGACATAGGCCGCCACCGCGACGATGGTGACGAGCCCCGCGAAGTCCAGGCGGCCGATCACGCGCCCGAGTGAGGGCCCGAATCCCCAGAGGCCGGGATTTCTCCGCCCGCAATAGAAGCAGGCCGACGCATCCGCGCGGTTGAGCTTGCCGCAGGCGTAGCAGAGGATGGAGCCGGACCGCTGGCGGAACACCGAGCCGGCGCTAGGCCCCGTACTTGATGAAGCGGAGGGCGTTGGCCATCAGGATGGGCATGAGCTCCTGCGCGGGCATGACGCCAAGGGCCCCGCCCGCGCAGTCCCGCTCCGTGAAGCGGCTGACGTGGTCGGCCCCGCTGTAGCGGCTCGCCACGAGAGCGGGAACCGGCTGCCAGCCATGGGCCGCGAGGATGGACGGCGTCGAGTGGTCGCCCGAGACGGCGAGGACGTCAGGCTCGAGGGCGAGGAGGCCGGGCAGCTCCGCGTCGAAGCGCTCGAGAGCCGCCACTTTCGCGTCGAAGTCGCCGTCCTCCCCCGCCTTGTCGGTGTCCTTGTAGTGCACGAAGAAGAAATCGTGGGCCGTCCACTGCTTGCGGAGCGTCTCGATCTCGTCGGCGAAGGTCGACCCCGTCTTCAATACCTCCATGCCGACCAGCCGCGCGAGCCCGCGGTACATCGGATAGGCCGCGATGGCGGCCGCGCGGAAGGCGTAGATCTCGGGGAAGAGGGGCAAGGCGGGCTGGGTGTCGAAGCCACGCAGCAGGATCATGTTGGCAGGGGCGGCGTCCTGGAGAAGCCCGCGGGCGCGCTCGATGAACTGATTGACGATGACGGCCGTGCGCTCGGCAGCCGAATCGAGGGCGCGCACGGGCACGGGCGGCTTGCCGAGGGCCTGCGGGTCCGTCTCCGACAGATGTCCCGACAGGCCCTGGCCGCGGAGCACGAGCACGAAGCGGTGCTCCTTGACGGGCTCGATCAGGAGCGTGGCGCCCTCTATGCTGATCTGTCTCAGCTTCTCGCAGAGCTTGACGCAGAGCTCGGTGGTGATGCGCCCCGCGCGCCGGTCGGTGATCCGGCCCTCTGCGTCGACGGTGCAGAAATTCCCTCGCGCGGCCACGTCCCCTGGCTGGAGCGGGAAGTCGATGCCGAGGGCTTCGAGCACGCCGCGGCCGACGGGGTGGCGGAGCGGGTCATAGCCGAAGAGCCCCAGATGTCCCGGCCCGCTGCCCGGCGTGATGCCGGGTCCGACGTGGCGCAGGAGCCCGCAGGCCGAGCGGGCGGCCAGCGCGTGCAGGTGGGGGATTCTGGCCGTCTCGAGCTCGCTCTTGCCCGTCTCCGGCCTCGGGAGGCCGCCGAGCCCGTCGAGGGAGCAGAGCACGATCTTGGTGGTGTTGGGCTGGGCGAGCCCGCGCAACAGATCGAGATCCACCGAGGCTCAGGCCTCCTTGTTCTCGGCGAAGTCGGCGGGTACGGGCGGACCCCACACGTAGAGCGAATCCTCGGGGGGAAAATTGCGCGGCTCCCAGGCGCAGCTCTCCGGGATATGGTCCAGGTCGTAGAAGTACTCCGCGAAGCTGCCCCACGGGTCGCGGATGTAATAGAAGAAGTTCGAGCCGATGACGTGACGCCCGAGTCCCCAGCCGGGTTGCCAGCCGCGATCGGCCATCGCGGCGGCGCTCAGCGCGATCTCGTCCACCCCGCCGACCTCGAAGGAGGCGTGATGGAAGCCGGGCGCCCTCGAGGCCAGGAGGGCGAGGTTGTGATGGTCGGTCGTGCAGCGCATGAAGGCGATGATCTCCTGCGAGCGGTCCGACAGCTTGAGCCCCAGCACCCGCGTGTAGAAGTCGACCTGACGGGTGATATCCGGCGTGAAGAGGAGCACGTGGCCCAGGCGCCGCGGCGCGGGCTTGAGGCCACGCTCGGGGGCGCCGCGCACGGCCTGGCGGGGCGCGTAGCCGGGCCCGTTGAGGGGCGGCGGCGGGTCGGCGGGGGCACCGGGCGCCGCCTCCTCGCGCACGTTGACGAAATTGCCGTCGGGATCGCGGAGCCAGAAGCCCTCGCCGGCCCCCCCGCGCGGCGGATCGACCTCGGGTGTGCCATTGAGCCGGACCGCCTCGCGCGTGCGGGCGAACTCCTCGCCGGTGGCGCCGAAGCAGAGATGGTGCAGCCGCTTGCGAGGACCCTCGTAGAGCTGCACGCTCTCACGCGACTGGCGCGCGGTGCGCAGACGCACGGCGGCGCCGCGGCCCGACTCGTCCACGAGGCCGAAGTCCTGATAGTAGCGCTGGCCGAGCGTCTGGTCCGGCACCTCGAGCGCGTAGTGAAGCAGCGAGCGTACGGGCATGTCGACCTCCCGGGCGCGGTCAGGCGTCCTTGACGGGATTCTCGAGCGTGCCGAGCCCCGTGATCTCGAGCTTGCAGACATCGCCGGGGCCGAGCGTGATCTGGGGCTTGCGCGTGAAGCCGACGCCGGCCGGCGTGCCCGTGGCGATGAGATCGCCCGGCGACAGCGTCATGATATTGGTCAGGTACTGGATGATGTAGCCGAGGTCGAAGATGAAATTCTTGGTATTGCCGTGCTGCATGAGCGTCCCGTTGATCCAGGTCTTGAGCTCGAGCACATGGGGGTTCGGGATCTCTGCCCTGTCCGCGATGTACGGGCCGACAGGGGCCAGGGTGTCGCCCATCTTGCCGGGGCCCCACTGGCTCGTGTGGAACTGGAAATCACGGGCGCTCGCGTCGTTGATGATGGTGTAGCCGAAAATATAGTCCAGCGCCTTGTCCTTGGGGACGAAGCGCGCCGTCTTGCCGATGACCACGCCCAGCTCGACCTCCCAGTCGAGGGTCTTCTCCCCGCGGGGCCGGAGGATGGGCTCGCCCGGATCCAGGATGGCGTTGTTCCACTTCGGGAAGACCGGGGGCTCCTTGGGCACGGGGTTCCCCGACTCCTCGGCGTGGTCTCTGTAGTTGAGACCTATGCAAATGAACTTACCCGGGTCGTTGATCGGGGCATGGAGCCTGACCGAGCCCGCGGGATGGGCCACGGCTTGGAAGCGCCCCCCTTTGATGGCCTCCAGCATGGCCGCGAGCGCGTCCTGGCTCGCTGGGCCCCCCTCCAGGAAGCCGCGAGTGCTCTGAGGGAAGAGCGCGGCGGCAATGGCTGAGGCTCGGACCACCCCCCGGGAAGCCAGAAGGGCGGCATAGGTCGCCTCGAGGTCGACCACGCGGTCCTTGCCTTCGAGGATGCCCAGGCGGGGCGACTGGCCATTGTGGGAGAACCGGACGATCTTCATGGGTGAGGCTCCTCCTCGTGGTTTCGGGGAAGCGGTCTGAGGCTGCGGGCGGAATCATAACACCCCCGGCGCGGGCAGGATATCCGGCCGCCCGGGGGATTTCTACCGGCTGGTTTTTCCTTGATATATTCGGGCCGAGGCGCCTATCTTAGACAAAGGGCAGTGGTCGTATCAATCAACGTAGGAGATGCTTCGCAACGAGTGACGGAGGTAGCGCCATGAAGGCTTCTTCGTGGATTTCCGCGGTCGTCGCGGCCGCCGTTCTGTTCTCGGGGTCGCTCATGCCGCTGGCGGCCTGGGCCCAGACCCAGCCGGCGGAGCCGTCACAGCTGGCGCAGGCGACTCCCGCTACCCCGGCGCCTGCCGCGCCGGCTCCGCCGCCACCTCCTGCGCCCCCGAAGCAGGTGCTCGAGCCGTCGCTGGGGGACCGGCAGCCCGTACCCATCATGACCCATTCCAACCTGCCGCCCGCGCTTGATCCCGTCACGTCTACGGATCCGACCTCCGGCGATGCCGTGGCTGCGGGCTTTCTCAATGTCATCTACGTGCCGGGCAAGGCCATCATCTGCGCGACGGGGACCCTGACCAGCGTCCTCGTCATGCTCCTGACCTTCGGCAGCGCCTATCGCGCCGCCACGGGCGTCTTCAATGAAGGGTGTGGCGGCGACTGGGTTCTCACCCCCGAGCATGTCAGCGGTCAGATCCCCGGCCCCGGTGATGCGGGCTACTATCCGGGTACTCGCCGCTACTAGTTGGACCTGATCCCGCCTGAGCACCTCCCGCCACCGGTCGCGTGGCCGGAGGGCGTCCCGCGCCTGCCCGAGTTCCACGCCGCTCCCGCTCGGCGGTGCTCCGACCGCAGCGCCTGACCGCGGTCGTGGCTCCTCCGCCCCGCCGGGTCGTCCCCCTCCTCTTCTTCGTCTTGCTCGTGGTAGGCTTCGCTGCCGGCATCTGGGGAACGTGGCGCGCCATCTACCCGGGGCCGGGCCTCCACCGGGTCACGGGAGTGTTCGAGGCACGCGCCGGCGATACGCTGATGGTCGTGCATCACGACGCCGCCCCCGGCCTCATGGACGAGATGGCCAGCATGGTCTTCTTTGCCGAGACGAAGGAGATGCTGGACGCGGCGGGTCTCCAGCGCGGCGATCGAGTGCGATTGACGGTGCGCCAGCTTCCCGATCGCTATCTCGTGGTCGAGATCCGCAAGATTCAGTGAAGGAGAGCTGTTCCCTGCTGCGCAAGCGGCCCCAATGGAGGCAATCATGGCCTTTCGGATCAACCACATTCACTTGAAGGCCCCCGACCCGCGGCGGACGGCCGAATGGTACGCCAAGGCCTTCGATTTCAAGATCGTCAACGACGAGACGCGCGTCTTCGGCGACCGTTTCGTGCGCTGCCAGAGCGCCGACGGGGGCATGGCCGTCAATATCTCAGGCCCGCGCACCGGGGAGAAGCTCGGACCGGGTGACGCCTCCGCCCACTTCGGTCTCGAGCATTTCGGCTTCGACACCACCGAGATCGAGGGCGATATCCGCCGGCTCGAGGGTCTGGGAGCTCAGCTCCTCGAGGGGCCTATCCAGCTGCCGAACGGCGGGCGCATCGCCTTCCTGCGCGCGCCCGACGACACGCGCGTCGAGCTGGTCCAGCCGGGGAAGGTGGCGGGCGGCTGCTGCTGAGGCTGGTGTCCCTTGCCGTCGCCGGTGCGGACGGTGGAAGAATGGCGGCAGGCGCCGCGGGCCGAGCGTCTGGCGCGCCTGACCCTCACGGGCGACGAGCTGGCGCGGGCCATGGCGGGGCAGGGACCGGAGCGGCTCGCGCGCCGGCCCGACGGCGTCAACTGGGCGCCCGTCGAGATCCTCTGCCACCTTCGGGATACCGAGGAGTCTTTTCTCGACCGATTCCGGCTCGTCCTGACCATGGACGAGCCGCGGTTCCCGACCACGAACCCGAACCGCTGGGCGGCCGAGCGCCAGTACCTGCGCCACGACGCCGCGCCGGCGCTCGAGGCTTTCAGGAGACGGCGTGCCGAGACGCTCGCCTTCCTGCGCGAGCTGTCCGACGGGCAATGGGATCGCGCGGGCGTCCAGATGGACTCGCGCGGCCGGCGCACCCTCGACGACTTCCTCGCCGTGATGGCCTGGCACGACCCCAATCACCTAGACCAGTTCCGTCGCGCCGTCGAGGGCCACGCCTAGCCGGCGAACTTACTTGCGGCCGGCCTCGCGCACGGCGCGATCCCGGTAGGCGAAGTTGAAGATCCGGCTCACGGGGAGCAGGTCCTTGTATTTCAGATAGCCCATGTCAGCGGCCAGTTTCTGCATGGACTCGAGCACCGCGGGGTCCGTCTCGAGATTGGGGTCGAGCACGTGGGCGCGTGCCTTCTGGATGACCTCGGCCTTGGCGCCCGTGTACTTGACCATCACCTCGATGTTGCGGGGCTGCTTCCAGCCGTTGTCGAGCGCGAGATCGCGGGCGGCTTTGAGGTAGGCCGTCATCACCGTGTGCGCGAGGTCGGGGTTCTTGGCCGCCCAGTCCTTGTTCCAGAATATCGCCGTGATCGGCGTGGCCCTGGCGTCGGCCGGACGGGTCAGGGGGCGCACAGCGACCCCGCGCTCCTCGGCCAGGGTGGGGAAGGGCTCCGACACGATCCCGGCCTCGACGGCTCCCGACTCGAGGGCGGGGACCATGTCGGGGAACGGCATCAGCTTGATCTGAACGTCCTTGAGGGTGAGGCCGTCGAGCTTCAGGGCCTCTTCGAGCATCCATTCCACCGCGGCCCCCCGAACGTTGAGGGCGATCGGCTTGCCTCGGAGGTCGGCGATGCGCTTGATCTCCTTCCCCCAGGACGCCTTGCGCACGGTGAAGTAGTCGGCGAGAAAGCCGGAGTGCTGCGGGGCCACGAACTCCACCGGGAGCCCCGACGCCACCGCGTTGAAGCCGGCCGCGCCCATCCCGGCCGCGCCGACCTGGAGCTGGCCGGTGGCGACCTGGGACAGGATCTCGGGGCCGCCGGCGAGGCGCACCATCTCCACGCCCACGCCCGCCGCCGGCAGGTGCCGGTCGCCGAGGATGTACAGGGCCGCGAAGGAATCGGTGGGGAGGTAGCCGATGCGGACGGAGGGCTTGGCCTGCGGCGTGGCGGCCGGCGCGACGGCCAGCACGGCCGTGGCCAGCAGCATCAACGCGACGACCGCGCGACGGATCGCCATCACGGACACCTCCTCATCGAGAGCTCGGGGGTGATCATCGCCAGCCGACCTCGTCCTGCCAGCCGAGCGCGCGCCGCTGCACCGCCTTGAGCCCGCGTGTGGCCCCGAGCCCCATGAGCCCGATCAGCACGAACGCGGCATACATCTCGCCGGTGAGCAGCATCTGCCAGTAGCGGAAGACCAGGTGGCCGAGGCCGGACTTGGCTGTCACGAACTCTACCGCGATGACCGTGATGAGCGCCAGCCCCAGCCCCAGCCGGAGCCCGGTGAGCACGGCGGGCAGCGCCGCGGGCAGGATGACCTTTCGGAAGAGGGCGAGACCCCGAGCCCCGTAGTTGCGGTCGGCCTCCACGAGACGCGGATCGATGGTCGCCGTCCCGCCGACCGTGCTGGTGACGATCTGAAAGAACGCGGTCACCGCGGCGGTGAAGATGAACGCACCCTCGCCCACGCCGAGAATGATCAGGAACAGCGGCAGCAGCGCGACCTTTGGCAGGGGATAGAGAAGGGCGACGGAGGGCTCGATCAGCCGACGCAGCGGCCGCCACAGGCCCATGCCGAGTCCGAGGGGCACGCCGGCCACCGCCGCCACCACGAAGGCGGCGGCGAGCCGCGTGAGCGTCATCAGCGCGTCGCCCCAGAACTCGCCGGCGCTCAGGAGGTGCCCGAGCATGGTCACGATCACGCTGGGCGGAGGGAAGTAGCGGGGCGACACGAGAGCCGTCCGCGACGCGGCCTCCCAGAGGGCGACGAGCAGCACGGGAACGACGGCACCGGTCACGCGCCGACCTCGGCGATGTCCTGGGCCCAGGGAATCAGGCGACGCCGCAGCCACTCCACGGCCCACGTGAGGACGGCGCCGAGGGCGGCGACGGTCACCAGCGCCACGTACATGTCCTCGACGCGCAGGATCTGCCACGAGAGCCAGAGGAGCGAGCCCAGACCGCGCGGGGCGCCGACCATCTCCACGACCACCACCACGATCAGCGCGTAGCCCAGCCCGAGGCGGAGCCCGATGAAGATGGACGGCAACGTCGCGGGCAAGAGCACCGAGAGGAAGAGACGGCTCCCGCGCGCCCCGAAGTGCCGGGCGGCCTCCAGCACCGTGCGGTCCAGCTGCTGCACACCGGTCATCGTCGTGTACGTCACCAGGAAGAACGACGTGAAGGCCGCCGTCACGGCCACCGCCACCTCTTCGGCCCGCAGGGCGAACGAGAGCAGGGGCAGGAACAGCACGCTCGGGATCGGATAGATGAGCGCGAAGAGCGGATCGAGACCTTCGCGCGTCCGGCGCGACATACCCATGGCCAGCCCGACGACCACGCCGGGCCCGGCGGCCAGCGCGAACGCCGCGGCCACGCGAGTGAGGGTGACGCCGAGGTGGCTGGGCAGGGTGCCGTCGGCCACGAGGGCGATGAGGTGACGGGCGATCACCGACGGCGGAGGGAAGAAGACGGGCCGCAGCGCCCCCATCGTGCTGGCGATCTCCCAGGCCACCAAGAACAGCACGGGCAAAGCGAGGGCGACGAGATCGTGCCGCGGGCGAAGGCCTGGCCTCACGGCGCCGGCGCCCGCCGCTCGGCCTCGGCGCTCCTCAGCACTTCTTCCCGTAGCTCGGCCCAGATCTTGTCCACCAGGGCGCCGAACTCCGGCGAGGCGCGCGCCTCCAGGCCGCGCGGCCGGCCCAGGGGCACCGGGAACACGCGCTTGACACGGCCGGGCCGAGCCGTGAGGAGCACGACCCGATCGCCGAGGAGCAGCGCTTCCTCGAGGGAGTGCGTGACATAGATCACCGTGGTGCCGAGGCTGGTCCAGATCCGGAGCAGCTCCTCCTGGAGGATCGCGCGCGTCTGAGCATCGAGGGCGGCGAGGGGCTCGTCCATCAGGAGCACCTCGGGATCGTTGGCGAGGGCGCGCGCGATGCCCACGCGCTGCTTCATGCCGCCGGAGAGCTGGTGCGGGTAGGCACGGGCGAACGGCGCGAGCCCGACCAGGTCGAGCATGCGGCCCGCCTGCCCCTCGCGCTCGGCGCGCGGGACGCCGCGGTTCTCCGGACCGAACACCACGTTGTCGAAGACGGTGCGCCACGGCAGCAGGGCGTGCTCCTGGAAGACCATGGCGGTGAGCGGCCGGCCTGGACGATCGGGACGGATCTCGACCACGCCGGACTCGCGCGGCGCGAGCCCCGCCACCACTCGCAGGAGGGTGGACTTGCCGCAGCCGCTCGGCCCGACCAGGCACAGGAACTCACCGGGCTCGACCTCGAGGCTGACTCGCTCGAGCGCGGTCAAGCGCCCGTCGCGACCTGCGTAGGCGACGGTCAGGTCGCGGATGGAGACCTTCGCAGCACCGGGTGCCATCGGCGGCCGAACGGTACCATCGCGTTGCGTCAGCGGTCAATGGCGGCGGGGTCAGGTGCGGCGGGGTCAGGTCTGCCCAACGACATTCTGTTGGGCAGTCCTCCCTGGTTAGACCGCGATGTCGTGATGCAACACCTGACCCAGATCGATCCCGATCGCGCGGCAGGGGGACCTCACGGCCGGGCCCTGCGTGCTAGATTGGAGCCATGAGTGAGCCCACCGACCGGTCTTGGGTTGAGCCCGCTACCAGCGAGGCCGATCCTGTCATCGACGCCTATAAGAAGGACGTGGACAGGACGCTCTTGCGCGCCAACTTGGCGCGGACGGTCGAGGAACGAGTCCGCAATCTCGGTCGCTTGCAGCGTTTCGCCGACGAGTTGAGGCGGGCGGGTCGCGCCCTGCGATGATCGACCTGGAGCGAGCGCTCCAGGAGCTACACCGGGCCGGGGTGGAGTTCATCATCGTGGGGGGGGTCGCCGCCACCATTCACGGGTCAGCGCGCCTGACACAGGACTTGGATCTCGTGTATGCGCGCACCCCCGAGAACATCGCGAGGCTGGCCGCCGCTCTCGCTCCCCACAGCCCGTACCTGCGCGGGGCACCGCCGGGGTTGCCCTTTCGGTGGGACGCCGAGACGATCCGGCGAGGCCTCAACTTCACGTTGACCACGGCCCTGGGTGATCTGGACCTGTTCGGAGAAATCGTGGGCGGGGGCGGCTACGCTGACCTTCTGTCTCATAGCCAGGTCGTCAAGGTGTCGGGGAGCGAATACCGATGTCTCGGTCTCGCGCGTCTCATCCACGTGAAGCGAGCCGCCGGGCGCCCCAAGGACTTGGAGGCCGTCGCCGAACTGGAGGCCCTTCAAGAAGAGCGGCGCGATCAGAAATAGGCGCAAGTCGCGCGCTACAGCGGACGCAGGGACTCCTTGAGCACTTCGTAGACGGCGGCCTTGATGTCCTCCCGGTTCGGCAGGGCGGCGCGCTCGAGGGTCGGGCTGTAGGGCACGGGGACGGGGAGGGCGCAGACCCGCCGCACGGAGGCTTTCAAGCAGCGGAACGTCTCGGGATCCTCGGCGATCAGCGCGGCGATCTCCGAGGCTGCCGAGCACGTGGCGGGCGCTTCGTCCACGATGACCACGCGGCCGGTCTTTCGCACGGAGGCGCGCAGCGTCTCGACATCCAGGGGAACGAGCGTCCGCGGATCGACCACCTCGATGGAGATGCCCTCCTGCGCCAGCTCCTCGGCGACGGCCAGCGCCTCGGGCACGTAGTAGGCGAGACCCACGATCGTCACGTCCGTGCCCGCGCGCTTTACCTCCGCGACCCCGAGGGGCACCAGGTGGTCTCCGTCAGGCACGGGGCCGGTCGCCGTGGCGAGCCGGCTGCACTCGAAGGAGACCACCGGATTGTTGTCTCGGATGGCGCTCTTGAGCAGGCCCTTGGCGTCCGCGGGCGTCGAGGGCAGGATGATCTTCAGTCCCGCGAGATGCATCCACATCGAGTACGGGCTCTGCGAGTGCTGGGCGGCGAGGCCGATGCCGCCCCCGGTGGAGCAGCGGTAGGTGACCGGGAAGTCGGCCTGCCCGCCGAACATGTAGCGGATCTTGCTCGCCTGATTGACGATCTGATCCATGGCCACGAAGGAGAAGGTCACCATCCGCCAGTTCACGATGGGGCGGAAGCCCGAGCCCGCCGCGCCCAGGCCCATGCCCGTCAGCACCGCTTCGGAGATGGGCGTGAAGCGCACGCGCGCCGGACCGAACTCCTTGATGGGGTCGCCCGTGAAATCGGTGGCGAGGAGGATGACCCGGGGATCGCGCCGCATCTCTTCGGCCACGGCCTCTTCGAGGGCCTTCTGAAAGCTGATCTCGCGCATGTCGCGCTCCTCTTGGCCTCAGTCGGCAAACATGTCGACGAGCAGATCCTTCGGATCGGGGAATGGGCTCTGCTCGGCAAAGGCCACCGCCGCCTCGAGATCGCTCTTCACGCGCTCGCGGATGGTGCCGATCTCGGCGGCCGAGAGCACGCCCCGTTCCAGGCCGTGCTGCTCGAGGCGCGCGATGGGATCGCGGGCCTTCCAGGAGAGGATCTCGTCGGAGGCGCGCGTCTCCGCGGGCGGGGTGTTCCGCATGGCGTGAAAGTGCCAGCGATAGGTCTTGCACTCGAGCAGGCTCGGCCCGTCCCCGCGCCGGGCGCGGACCACCGCCTCGCCGGTGGCCGTGTGGACCTCGAGCACGTCGTTGCCGTCCACGATGACGCCGGGCATGTGGTAGGCGCCGGCGTGGGCGGCGATGTCGACCCCGGGATGCTGCACGGCCACCGCGTTGTTGGCCGCGTACTGGTTGTTCTCGCAGACGAAGACGATGGGCAGCTTCCACACCGAGGCGATGTTGAGCGCCTCGTGGAACTCGCCCTCCGCGGCCGCGCCGTCACCGAAGAAGCACACGGTCACGTCGCCCTTGCCCTCGAGCTGGGCGGCCAGGGCCGCCCCGCAGGCGATGGGCAGGCCGCCGCCCACGATGCCGTTGGCGCCCAGCATCCCCACCGCGAAGTCGGCGATGTGCATGGAGCCACCCTTGCCCTTGCAATAGCCGTCCACCCGGCCGAACAGCTCGGCCATCATGCGCCGGATGTCCGCGCCTTTGGCGATGCAGTGCCCGTGGCCGCGGTGGGTGCTGGTGACGCGATCGCTGACGGTAAGGTTCGAGCAGACCCCGACTGCGATCGCCTCCTGGCCCACATAGGGATGCACCGCGCCGTAGATCTTGCCGGCCACCCGCAGCTGGATGGCGCGCTCGTCGAACTCCCGGATCAGGATCATCGTGCGTAGCATCTGGACCACCTGCGGCTTGTCGAGGGCCATGACGTCACCTCCTCGGGATGAGCCCGCGAGCATTGTAGCTCAGGACGCGACGCCGAGCTGGCGGGCGACGCAATCGCCCATCCGCCTCTGGGTCAGCCCGCGCCATTGTAGATCAGGTACCGCTTCCTACTTCCGCATCAGATTCCTCTCCAATCGCAGCGCCGTGGCATTCACCTCGGGATCGACCATGGCCACCTGCTCGACCTGGCTGAAGTCATTGCCCTCCAGCCGGACCCCCGCCGTCTCCGCGCCGCTGAGCCGCACGAATGTCTTGGCGCCGGCGCGCGGACGGGAGCGGTGGAGCAGGCAATCTCGCACCGAGCGTAGCCACAGGACCGGTCCGCCGCCTGTCGGTGGTGTCGCCACCATCGTTTTGAGCTCAGCCTTGCCCACATCGTCCAGAATCACCGCGGGCCGCGCGTCCGGCTGATCGACCTTGAGGTCGATCCCGTCCAGCTTCAGACCCGTCACGTGTCGGCAATAGAGGCCGTAGGCGGGAAGATCATCGTTGAACATGGCGGCGTCCGGATACTTACTCTCGAACTCCGGCACTTCGCGCGCGCGGCCCCCGACCTTCGTGCCGCCCTTGCTGGTGATCCGGATGTCGTTCAGGGAGATGTCCGAGATGGGATGGCCGGGAATGCCCGTGATGGAGGACGTCCACAGGGCGCCGGTGGCCACGATGTGGGCGATCGAGACGGTCTTCAGCTCTCCCGCGGTCGGCCCTGTCGGTCCCCGACCGCGCCGGCCCCGCCGGACGAAAATGGGCGCGCGAACACCCACCATGGTGATACCTGACACCCGGACCTGCTCGAGGCTTCCCCCATCCACCGTCTCGAGCGAGATGCCGGCACTCGCAAGGGGCTTCCAGCCCGCCGGATAGGGCTTCCACGCTTCCGGCCGCGCGGAAATCGTGCAATCGCGGAACACGATGTTCTTGAAGTCTCCGATCGACTCCGTGCCCAGCTTGAGCGCGTTGCGGACATTGACGAGCGCGCACTCGGCCACCAGCACGTTTTCCGTCGACCGCCGCACTCCGAGAGCAAAGCTGGCCTTGGCCACGATCGCGTCATCGCGCGACTCGACGCGGCACTTGACAATCCGCACGTTCCGACAGCAGTCGGGATCGATCCCGTCGGAGTACCCGTTCCGAATGGTGACGCCCACGATATCCACGTCGTGGCAGCCGAGAAGACTGATGTTGTAATTTGGCGCGTTGTCGATGGTCAGGTCATGAATCTGGATCTTGCCGCATTGCTTGAGGGCGATCGGTTTCGGACCGCCGCGTCTCGTCCGGTTCCCGTCGATCCGGCCCGGCCCGACGATGCGGACATCCTGCAACGCGCGCCCCTGGAGCAGGGCGAAGTTGAAATCCGTCGTCTCACGGTCCGCGAACGAATCGTAGCCAAGCTCTTCATACGGATCAAAGTCCGCGTCATCCGGGCTGGCGATCAAGCTGGCGCCGGCCGCGAGTCGAAGGGCCATACGACCTCGAAGGTGAAGGGTGCCCGACACATACTCGCCCGGAGGGAACTCGATGACGCCTCCCGACTTTCCCGCGGCGTCAATGGCGGCCTGAATGGCGCGCGTATCTTTCGTCCTGCCGTCGCCCTTTGCGCCATAGCGGCGCACGTTGAGCGGGGCGGATTCGCCCGCGGCCCACCGGGGGCGCGAAAGAAGCCAGGGGGCGAGGAGGATGCCGGTACGCCCCAAGAGCGCTCGCCGCGAGAGACTCATGGCCATGAGGGACTGGCGCCATCGGCGCGCGCGCCGGGGCCATCAGTCGGGCTCGGCCGCCGTGTCAAGGGTGGACCGGGATCTCTCAGAAAGGCGGCGGGGTGTCCTTGGGCAGAGGCACGTCGAAGGCGAAGAGCACGGCCGCGATGGCCTGGTAGTAGCCCGCCAGCACCACCAGCTCGATCATCCCCGATTCGCCGACCTCGCTCACCACTTCGTCCTGGAGGGCCTGCGGCACCGACTCGCGCGCGAGCACGTGCTGCACGAGGCGGGCCGCGCGCACGTAGCGCGCGGGCAGCGTCGAGAAATCGCGACGGGCCCGGACCTGCTCGACGATCTCCTCGGGCAGGCCTTCCCTGATGGCGATCGCCGCATGGGCGACCCATTCGTAGGGCTGGCCGACATGGCGGGCCGCGATGATGATAGCGAGCTCGCGGATATCGCCGGGGAGCGTCGCGTCGTAGCGGAGGTACTCGCCCACGGCGGCCACGCGCTCGGCCAGCGGCGGATGATGCATGAGGGGGGCAAAGGGGCCGCCGATCCGGCCCCGCTTGGACGCAATGCGGTCGTAGACCTTCTTCGCCTCGGCGTCGAGCGAGCCCAGGACATCCGGGAGGCGGGCCATGGCTAGCGCCCCTTGAACACGGGCTCGCGCTTGTCGACGAAGGCGCGGGCCGCTTCGCGATGGTCCTCGGTCATCCCGCAGCGCGTGTGGTGCCAGGCCTCGAGATCCAGCAGCTCCTTGAGGGTGCCCGCCTCCGCGGCGTTCATGTTGCGCTTCATGTAGCGGAGGGCGACGCGCGGCCCCGCGGCGATGCGCGCGGCCAGGGCCATCGTCTCCTTCTCGAGGTCCGCGTCGGGCACCACCCGATTCACGAGGCCGAGGGCGAGGGCTTCCTTGGCATCCAGCAGCGCCGCGGTGTAGTAGAGCTCGCGCGCCTTGGCGGTGCCCACGAGCTGGGTCAGGTAGTAGCTGCCGCCGAAATCGCCGGAGTACCCAACGCGCGCGAAGGCGGTGGCGAAACGGGCATTGTCGCTCGCCATGCGCAGATCGCAGGCCATGGCCAGCGACAGCCCCGCGCCCGCGGCGGCCCCGCGCACCATGGCGATGGTGGGCTTGGGCATTTCGTGCAGCCACCGCGAGGTCTCCATCTTCGCGCGCAGACCCTGCGCCTTGTCTTCCATCGTGTCGCCGCCGAACTCGCGGCCCTCGGCCATGGCCTTGACGTCGCCCCCCGCGCAGAAGCCGCGCCCCGCGCCGGTCAGCACCACGACCCCGACGTCGGGGTCGGAGGCCAGGCGCTCGAGCGAGACGAGCATGGCGTCCAGCATCTCGCCCGACATGGCGTTGAGCCGGTCGGGGCGATTCATGGTCAGGACGGCCACGCCGTCCGTGATGGCTTCGATCAAGTCCGTGCTCATCGGTGAGTCCTCCAGGTTAAAGGGCTGCCTGCTATTTCGACGCAGGCATCGCGCGCAGGTACGCGATCAGGGCGCGGATCTCTTCATCGGTCAGATGGTAGCCGAAGGCGGGCATGCCAGGCTTGCCTATCGTGGCCCCGCCGTTCTTGATGAGGCTGAAGAGGTACTCGTCCGAGAGCCCGGCCATGCGAGGATCGCGGAGGTTGCCGGGGCGGATCAAGAAGATCGCCGCGCGCCACGAGCCCTCGCCGGTGGATCCGTGACAGGTCGCGCAGCGGCTGAGATAGAGACGCTGGACGGGCGTGGCCGTCCTGGGCACGGGAAAAGGCAGGAAGATGACCGCGAGGACACTCCCCGCGAGCAGGAGCAGCGTGGGCCCCGCGATCACGAGGAGCCATTTCGCCTTCACGCGGCGAAGCATATCACGCGCTCGCGAGCGTTTGACCCGGACCGGGCGATCTGGCAGCATCGGCGTCATGGCGCCCGGCGATCCGATCAACACGCTGACGGCGCGCCGCCCCTTCGAGCCGCGGGACATCACCCGGATCCGCTGGATCGCCGATCCTCAGATCTCGCCCGATGGACGGCGGGTCGCCTTCGTCGTCACCACGCTCTCCGAGGACAGGGACGAGTACCTCTCGAGCGTGTGGATGGCGGACACCGGAGGCGGGGAGCCACGGCAGTTCACCAACGGCCCCAAGCGGGACACCGCGCCCCGGTGGTCGCCCGACGGCGCGCGCCTCGCCTTCCTCTCCGAGCGCGACGGGAAGAAGAAGGCGCAGCTCTACGTCATGCCGGCGAACGGCGGGGAGCCCACCCGGCTCACGGATCTGAAGAACGGGGTGACCGAGCCGGTATGGTCGCCCGACGGCACGCGACTGGCATTCTTGTCGCGCGTGGGCGGCTGGCAGGAGCCGGAGACGGAGGAGGAGAAGCAGAAGTCCAAACCCGCCCGCGTCATCACCACGCTCAAGTACCGGTTCAACGCCGAGGGCTGGATCTATGACCGCCCCCCGCACCTTTTTGTCGTCAGCGCCGACGGCGGGGAGCCGCGGCAGCTCACGGACGGGGACTTTCAGGACGGTGAGCCGGCCTGGTCGCCCGACGGCAAACGGCTGGTGTTCGCCTCCGCCCGTCATGACGGGCGCGACGAGGACGACGCCCGGGACGTCTGGGTGGTCGACGCGACCGGCGGTGATCTTCAGAAGCTGACCGACACCGGGGGCCCAGTCGCGCTACCGGCATGTTCGCCGGATGGCCGTCGTGTCGCCTACCTCGGTCGCCGCCCCCTCAACGAGATCGGCCGCAACCTTCGCCTCTACACCGTGCCGGTCGCTGGCGGCGCCCCGACGTGTCTCACGCCCGATCTCGACCGCTCGTGCCCGGCGAACCTCGATCTCATCTGGTCGCCCGATGGGGACTGGGTCACGTTCTCGATCGAGGACAGGGGCGACCTTGCCCTCTACCGTGTTCGCGCGGACGCCGCGGGCCCGGCCACTCGCATCACGCGGGGCGAGCGCGCCATCACCGGGGTCAGCGCCAGCGCGGACGGCCGCACGCTCGCCTTCGCGGCCACGGCGTCACTCTCGCCGTCGGAAGTCTTCGTCTGTGAGCCGGACGGAGGCAACGAGCGCCAGATCACCGACCTGAATCGCGACTGGAAGGGCGAAGTGGCCCTCGCCGCGCCCGAGCGCTTCACCTTCGAGCGCGCCGGGTTCACCATCGACGGCTGGGTGATGAAGCCCTTCGGCTTCACGGAAGGCGTCAAGTATCCTGCCCTCCTGAACGTCCACGGGGGACCGCACACGCAATACAGCAACGTCATGTTCGATGAGTTTCAGACTCAGGCGGGAGCCGGCTATGTCGTGATCTACACGAACCCGCGGGGCAGCCAGGGCTATGGCGAGGCATTCACGCGCGCCGTGGTGGGCGACTGGGGCGGGGGCGACTATGCCGACGTGATGGCGGGGCTCGACGAGGCGCTGCGGCGCTTCGAGTTCATCGACCCCGCGCGTCTCGGCGTTCTGGGCGGGAGCTACGGCGGGTTCATGGCGAGCTGGGTGGTCGGCCACACGCAGCGCTTCAAGGCCGCCTGCTCCGAGCGCGCGGTGAACAACCAGTACACGATGTTCGGGACGAGCGACATCGGGCACTGGTTCCAGCTCGCCCAGAACGGCCCCGCGCCGTGGGAGAACATGGCGTGGTACGTGGAGCGCTCGCCCCTCACCTACGCCAAGGACATCGTCACCCCGCTCCTCATCATTCACTCCGAGGACGACCTGCGCTGCCCGATCGAGCAGGCCGAGCAGCTCTTCGTGGCTCTCAAGAAGCTCCATCGCGACGTGGTGTTCGTCCGCTTTCCCGACGAGAACCACGAGCTGTCACGCTCGGGCAAGCCCCGGCACCGCCTGGAACGCTTCCGGCTCATCCTGGAGTGGTTCGGAAAGTATCTCTAGGGTCGAGACCGGCGTCGCGTGCCGCGCCGACGGCGTGCGCTTTGGTGCGCCTGACGCGAAAGCGCCGTGCGGGAGGCGGCCTGCTGGCCTTCTCGTTTCAGTGCCCTCGTGACGGCCCTGGAGCGCCGGGCAGAGGGCTTCCGCTGCGTTCCGCGCCTTCCCGCGAGGTAGTCCTGCCGAGCACGCCGCCGTGTCCTCGCGGACGTCCGTCCCTTCTTGGGCGGTCTGAGCCGGACGCCGGCCCTGCGCGCCTTCGAAAGGCCGATCGCGATCGCCTGCTTAGCCGACCGAGCACCGTGCTTCCCTTCACGGATGTGCTCGATCTCTTCACGGACGAACTCGCCGGCCTGTGTGCTCGGCGCCTTGCCTTGGCGTCGATCCTTGCGGGCCCGCGCTATCGTTCGTTTTTCTGGCATATCCTGTCCTCCCTTTCGGATCGGGGCGCTCCGAGGCGTGCGACGCCACCCGACCGCGACCGCGGCGGGGACCGCGTAGTGCGCTTAGGCTACCTTCGAAGGTCCGGGGGACGAAGGGCCTTCGGAGCGCGGCGTGTTCTGGTCTATCCACTCCATCGCCGTTTTGAAGGCGACGTTTTCAGCTTCCGCCTCCGTCTCGAAGCGCTCGTCCGGTACTGGCAGGTCGATGGCTCGCTGGGCGGTTCCGGTAGACTGTGTGATGGTCGCGACCGCCGCCCACTTGCCGTCGCGCATCTGCTCGCTCGCGACGGCAATGCTGTAGCCTCCGTAGGCCGGAAAAGTCTTCCGCTCAACCATGGCGTCACCTCGCTGTACAGCTAGGGTCGGACCCGATCTCCTCCTCCACGTGACCACCTCGTCGCCGCAGAGTCAAGGGGGAAGCTCGCAGTCGGTCGCCCCTCGGTTCCGAGCTTGCCTGTGATAGCGTGTAGCGCGATGCCGCTCAAGCGTGTGTGGGTCGATACGGCGGCCGGCGTGATGCACGCTCGGGTCGGTGGCGGCGATCAGGCGGGGAAGCCGGTCGTGCTGGTGCACGGCCTGGTGATCTCGGGCCGCTACATGGTGCCGACGGCGCTCGAGCTCGCCCCCCTGTGCCCCGTGTATGCCATCGACCTTCCTGGCTATGGCGACAGCGCCAAGCCTCGGGCCATGCTCGGATTGGGAGAGCTCGCGGACGCGTTGGCGGCCTGGATGGACGCCATGCGGTTCCCTTCCGCGCATCTGGTCGCCAACTCGTTCGGGTGTCAGATCCTGGCCGAGTTCGCCTTGCGGCACGTCCATCGCGTGGATCGATTGGTCTTTCAAGGACCGACGGTCGACCCGGAGGCGCGGACCGTCCGGCAGCAGCTGGCCCGACTGATCCGGAACTCGTCCTCGGAGGGACCGGGGCTGGGCTGGATCTCCTTCGTCGACTACGTGAAAGCGGGGATGCGGCGCATCCGCTTCACCATACGAATGGCCATGGAGGACCGTATCGAAGACAAGCTTCCGGGCATCGCCGCGCCCACCCTCGTGGTGCGGGGCGGGAACGATCCGCTCGTTCCCCAGCGCTGGGCGGAAGAAGTGGTCCGCCGACTACCGAGGGGCGAGCTCCGGGTCCTCCCCGGCCTCGGGCACACCATCAACTACACCGCCCCCAAGGAATTCATGACCGCGTTGCGCCCCTTCTTGCATCTGTGAGCGCGTGATGGCCGATCACGTCGACTACCTCGCCGATTTCGATTCCGCCACCGGTATGCTCCGCGCCCTCGCCGGGTACCTGCGGGGCGAGGATCTCCCGCTCCTCGGCGCCATGCCCCCCTCGCGGGTGCCGATCATGAAGCTGGTCGCGTCGGTGGTCAATCGCTTGCCCAAGCCGCTCCAGGAGCAGGTCTATATCTGGAGTGGATGGCTGGAGGCGATCTCGACGCGGAAGCTCGCCTCCGTGAGCGGCGAGGAGATCGCGGCCTGGATGGCCGGGCTGTATCCGCGACGAGAGTATCCGGCCGTCGTGGTCGGCTCGTCCAATGGCGCTGCCGTCCACCTGTGGGCGGCCCTCGGAATTCCCTGGCTGCCGCAGACTTTTCTCGTCCCCGTCGCACGCTCCGGTGTTCGGCCCGACGAGCCGCAGGAGGAGATGCGCTGGGCCGAGCCCCACGCCGACCTCGTCCTGGGGAGAAATCCGGATCTCGAGCTTCATCACATGCACGACCCCGTCCAGGATCGGCTGATGGTCCGGCGCATGAGCTACTTCCGATTCAAGCGCCGAACCCTCGGGCCCGCCTACGAGCGCTTCCTCCGCGAGTGCCTGAAGCCGGGCGGGACCATCATCGTGATGGAGTGCGGTCTCCCGTGGCCCACCACGCGCCGTGGCGATCGGTATGTCTTTCAGTTCGGGGCCCTCGGTGGCTCCAACCCCGAGGAGATGATGCACGGGGGGGAGCGCGTCGAAGCCTATCTCCGGCGCCATAAGTCCAACAGGATCCGATGGGAGCCGCCCCCCCCGGATGGGACCAGTCCTGAGGCCGAGTGGGGGTTCGCACCTGCGCTCGGTGAGGATGTGGAGCGCTTCGCACAGCGCCACGGCTATCGTGTCGAGCGCGTCCGGTTCGAGCAGCCGGAGGCCATGAGTCCGCTGGTGGCCGACCTGCATCGCTGGTGGTACGAACGGCTCGGCGTCGCCGACAATCGACTGGTCGTCGACTCCTTCATCCTGATGGAGCCGTACTGGACGACCCGCACCCGCTCGGTCCCCTTCTGGATGGTGTTCAACACCGAGGGCTCGTTTGGTGCCCTCGACGACTATCTTCGCCAGGCGCGGCCGTTCGACGAGCTCCTCATCACGCTCTTCTCGCACGGGGTCGATTCGATCGGGCTCGTGCCCATCGAAAAATGGCGTAGCCTATTTTCGCGAGCCCTGCAGCACGCGGACTTCATCGGCGTCGACGAGGCGGCATATCCCCGGGACTTCGGGGTCTTCGTCCGATATCACTTCGATTTTTTGCGCAAGATACCCACGCGTCATTCGACCCCGCCAAGCTTGACCATGCTGGAGCTGAGAGAGTTCCTGAATCAAGCCCGCGACCGGTATCGCGTGGCGTGGCTGGACTGAGAAGGTACTGTGACCGTCGCAGCGTCGCTCAGTTCGAGGCCGCTCACCGTCCATTCAGCAGCTTGGCTACCGCTCTCAGATCGTGCGCGCTTCGTCGGCGAGCTGGAGACGACGAGCTCAGCGGGCCGTGGCGAGTCGCCGGCGCGCCTCGAGAAGCCTGAGCACGGCAAGCTCCTCGGGGAGAAGCCCATTGCCCCCGGCGGCCTCCCGGGTCAGCGCCATCGTGAGCGCCCGTTCCGCGTGGGCGGCGATCACATCCGGATGGATGTAGCACTTTCGACAAATGGCCACCGTATTCCCGAGCCGGCGTGCAACCTCGCTGATGGCGCCCGCGAGCTGGCGCTTGAGATTGCCGCTTTCCTCCGAGGCCGCTCGCGCGGCCAGCGCGAAGGCTGCGAGGACCGTGCCTCCCCATGTCCGGAAGTCCTTGGCTGTAAAGTCGTCGCCTCCGATCTCTCTCAGGTACGCATTGACGTCCGCCGAGTCTATCGACTGCCGCTGCTCCTCATCGTCCAGGTACTGGAAGAGCTCGTGGCCGGGCAGCTCCTGACACCGCCGGACCACGCGCGCCAGCCGACCGTCCGTGATGCCGACGGTGTGATGCTTGCCGCCCTTGCCCCGGAACTCGAAGCGAAGCCGCGCGCCCTCGACGGTGACGTGTTGGCTCCGAAGCGTCGTGAGCCCATAGGAGCGGTTCTGCCGCGCATACTCCTCGTTGCCGACGCGGATCAGCGTCGATTCGAGGAGCCGGACCACCGCGGCCAGCACTTTCTCCCGGGGCAGGCCGGGACGGGACAGGTCCTGCTCGACGCGCTCGCGGATTTTCGGCAGCGTCTTCCCGAACTCTATGAGCCGGGCGTACTTCGTCTGGTCCCGCACGTCACGCCAGCGCCGATGGTAGCGATACTGCTTGCGGCCGCGCGCGTCTCGTCCGACCGCCTGGATATGCCCATGGGGCAGGGGACAGATCCACACGTCAGTCCAGGCCGGGGGGATGGCGAGCTTCCGGATGCGGCGAAGCGTGATCAGGTCGCGGGTCGGCGCTCCGTCGGTCCCGAGATAGCGGAAGCCGGCCCCGTGACGCACCCGCTTGAGCCCGGGCTTCCCGTCGGAGACGTACCGAAGCTGAGCGGCGCCCGCCGCCTCCGAAGGATCGACGGCGGCCGCGCGGAGTCGTCGGCGGGAGCGCAGCCGGGAGGAACGCGCCACGGCGAGTCTCACAATAGAGAGGAACTAGCAATCGGCGTGCCATAGCCTGCTCTGCCGCTCAAGGAGAAGCTCAGCTCGAGCGCGTATGGCCGTTCAGTAGCCGGGCGACCACTTTCAGATCGGCGATGAAGCGATGCATCTCCCGCTCCCGCTCCTCGCTTGTCTGCTGGCGTAGGATGGAAGAAGGGTGGACGGTGGCCACTGCGTGCGGGGCGAACCGCGACGGAAGCACCTCGCCGCGGCGGGCGGTGACCTTGAAATCGCGCCCCAGGAGGGCCTGCGCGGCGGTCGCCCCCAGACACACCATGACCTCGGGCTCTATGATCTCGATCTCCTTCTCCAGCCAGGGCAGGCAGGCGCCGATCTCCCAAGCGCCCGGCTTCTTGTGGAGCCGCCGCTTCCCCTGGGCGACCCATTTGAAATGCTTGACCACATTGGTGACGTAAGTGTCGCGCCGGTCGAGGCCCACGGCCTCGAGCGCCTCGTCGAGGACTCTGCCGGCGGGCCCTACGAAGGGCCGGCCCTGAAGATCCTCGTCGTGGCCCGGTTGCTCTCCGACGAGGACGACGCGAGCCGAGCGGGGACCTTCGCCGAAAACAGTCTGGGTCGCGTGCGAGTAGAGCGGACACCCCCGACACTCGCGCGCGGCCTCCCGAAGGGAGCTCAGCGAGATCTTTGCCGGCATGAACTGCAGCGCGCTGGTGCCCGTCTCAGTCCGATCCGCCACAGGATTCATTGTAGCTGAGCAGCCAAGGATGCTCGCCCCTCTCCACGTCAAGAGCGACTTTTCCGCCGGATACGGCACCGCGTCGGTAGAAGAGCTGGTGCGGCGCGCCGCCGAGCTCGGCTATCCGGCGCTTGGCTTGACCGACGTGGAGAATCTCTACGGCCAGGTGCGGCTGCATCATGCCGCGCGGGCACACGGCATCAAGGCGATTACCGGCGTTGAGCTTCGCGCCGCGTATGGACCAGGCGTGCTGGGAGCCAAGGCCGGCCGGCTCGTTCTCCTCGCCCGGGATCGCGCGGGCTACGAGAGTCTCTGCCGCGTCATTACCCGTCGGCGGTGCGATATCTTCCCCGAAGGACACGATCCGCTCCAGTGCCTGGACGCTGAGCCTTGCGGCGTCTTCTTCCTGAGCGACGATGCCTCAGTGGTTGAGCGGTTGCTTCGCGCCGGTGTGCCCTCCGAAGATGTCCGCTTTCTGCTCGTCCGTCCGGAGAGCGCCGCGCCGCCTCGCGGAGTGCGGACGGTGGCGGATCCGGACGTGGTCATGGCCGATTGCTCCGACCGGGACCTGCATGTTCTCCGGATGGCCATCCGGCACCGGCAGCGGGCGCTCGAAGTGACGGAGGCGGAGCCGCCGGAGCGGAGCCTGCGCTCGATCGCCGAGCTCCGCGCCATCTATCACGACGCTCCGGAAGCCCTGGCGGAATCGCTTCGCGTGGCCGAGGCGTGCACGCTCGATCTCACCGAGAACCGGCCCGTGCTTCCCTCGATCGCCCTCGCCCCGGGCGAGACGGCCGACGTTCGCCTGGCTCAGATTTGCCGCGAGCGACTCCACGGCCGGCGTCAGGAAGGAGGCGGCCAGGGCGACGAGTACGAGGAGCGGCTCGGCCACGAGCTTGCCGTGATCGGCCGCCGCGGCCTTGCCGGATTTTTCCTGATCGCAGGCGAGATCGCCGGGCATGCCAGGAGCCAGGGAATCGCCGTGATGGGCCGAGGCTCGGCCGTGGGGTCGCTCGTAGTCCATCTCCTTGACATCAGCGCCGTGGATCCGATCCGGCACGGACTCTACTTCGAGCGCTTCCTCCATGCGGAGCGGAAGAACTTCCCCGACATCGATGTCGATGTGCCGTCGCACCGGCGGGAGGAGCTTCTGGAGTGGGTCTTCCGCCGCTTCGGCGAGGAACGGGTGGCCATGGTGGCCGCGCACCAGACCTTCGGCCGGCGCGCTGCCTTTCGGGAAGGTCTGAAGGCGCTCGGCATGGCGCCCGTCGACGTGGACCAGTTCTCCCGCCGGCTGCCCGCCGACGAGCTCGGGGGTGAGCTACCGCTCCCCCTCCACCTGTTGCCCGAGCACTATCGTGCCGCCGTACCCCTGATCGAGCGGCTGATCGGCATGTTCCAGCACCTCTCGGTTCATCCGGGCGGCGTGGTGATCGCCGAGCCTCGTGTCGAATGCCACGTGCCGCTCGAGCGGGCGCCCAAAGGTGTGCTGGTCACCCAGTTCGACATGGCAGCAGTGGCCAGGATCGGACTGGTCAAGATCGATCTCCTTGGCAACCGGGCCTTGAGCGCCATCCAGGAGACGTGTGACTCGCTGGGGCGCGTGCCCGCCATGCCGGATGCCGATCCCGCGACACTGACCGCCCTCCGCGAGGCCCGTACTGTCGGCTGCTTTCAGATCGAGACGCCCGCCATGCGGGCCGTGCTGCGCAAGCTTCCCCTGCGCGGTATCGCCGACCTCGCCGCCGCGCTCGCCATCGTGCGACCCGGTCCGGCGTCGGGTGAAGCCAAGGCGGCCTATGTGCGTCGAGCGAGAGGCGAGGAGCCGCCGGATCTGCCACATCCACGACTCGCTGAACGCCTGCGCGGGACGCACGGAATGATGCTCTACGAAGAGGACATCATGGGCGTCATCTCGGCGATGACGGGATGGTCGCTGGAGGCGGCCGACGACATGCGGGCCGCGATCGTTCGGGGCCAGGATGAGCCGGGTGCCCTGGCCCGGCTCGAGCGCGCGTTCACCACGGCCGCCGAGGCGACGGGAGCCACGGAGAGCGAGGCCGCCACGGTCTGGCGCGCCCTCGCGCGCTTCGCCGCCTACTCGTTCAACAAGGCGCATGCTACGAGCTACGCGCAGCTCGCCTGGCAATCGGCCTATCTCAAGACGCACCATCCGGTCGACCTCGCCAGCGCGGTGCTCAACCACTATGGCGGACACTATCCGCTGCGCACGGTGGCCGCCGCGTTCACCAGAGACGGCGTCAGGCTTCTCCCTCCACACGTCAATCTGGCCGGGCTTCATTGCACCGTGGCGGGTGGTGCCGTGCGAGTCGGTCTGGCCTCGCTGAAGCGGGTGGCGGCCAGGAGCCGGACGCTCATCTTGACGAAGCGTCCCTTCCGTGACCTGCAAGATCTCCTGGAGCGCGCACCGTTACCGTACCGGGAGATGGAAGCGCTGGTTCTCTCCGGCGCCTGCGACGGGCTCGCGCCCCTCGCCTCGGAGGGATACCCGTTCTCGCACCGGGCCCTGCTGGGCCGCCTGCGCATTGGGCCGACGGCGCGGAGCCTCGAGGGCTTCGTGGCTCCGGAGGCGCGCGGGCCGCGCGTGGAGACGTACCGCGCGCTCGTTCGGGTCCGCGACGAGCTGACCTACCTCGGCATGCATCTCTCCGACCATCCGATGCGGGTGCTGCGAGAGGAGGCTGCGCGCGCCGGGTGCGTCACCACGGCTGAGCTCGCCTCTCGGGTTGGCCGCTTCGTCAAGGTGGCCGGCGTGGTGGCGGCCACCCGCCGGCTCGCCACGCTCGGAGCCCAGATCATGCAGTTTGTGACGCTGGAGGATGAGTGCGGAATGATCGAGGCTGTGCTCTTCCCGGCCGCCTACACGTCACTCGAGGATCCCGTGACGAATCCGGGGCCGTTCCTGGTGGGTGGACGCGTGGAGGCGGACCACGGGGATCTGCAACTGCTGGTCTCCGAGGTGAGACCGTTCCACGGGAGGCCGCGGCCCTACGGCAAGGCGGCGCCCGCTCCTACCCGCTCAAGATAGCGCGCTCGAGTCCGAGCGCCCGCGACCTGCCAGAGCCTACCGGGAGTAGTCGGCGGCAGACGTATGAAGCAGCGATGCGCAACTGGCGGTCCGCTCGAGCGCCGACTTGCCGGCGCGATCTTAGAATCGCTCGCCTCGCACGGCGGGGCCCCAGCCCCGCGACGTCATGCAGCTCGCACTGCCTTCTGGGCGGGGAGGATTCGGAAGGGGGACAAAACCCCCTCCGAGTCTCTATTCGGCACTTGCCTCACACCGACCTGGGCCTTTGGCCCCGGCCGGTGTTCAGCTCGAAAGACTTAGCCCTTGACGGCGCCCGCGGTGAGGCCGGAGACGTAGTAGTCGAGAAAGAGGACGTACACGATCACGATGGGGATGCTCGCGAGGAGCGCCCCCGCCATGAGCGACCCCCAGTAGTAGATGTCGCCGCGGATCAGGTCCGCCGTCACCCCCACCACCGCCGTCTTGTTGCCCGACTGCGAGATGAAGGTCAGGGCGTAGGTGAACTCGTTCCAGCACAGGGTGAAGCTGAAGAGGACGGCGCAGATGATGCCGGGCAGCGCCATGGGGAGCACGATCTTCCACAGCGTCTGCATGCGCGTGGCCCCGTCCACGAGCGCGCATTCCTCGACTTCCCGCGGGATGGTCCGGAAGTAGCCCATGAGAAGCCAGGTGCAGAAGGGCACCAGGAAAGTCGGGTAGGTGACCATGAGGGCGGCCACGGAGTCCGCGAGCCCGAGCCAGACCACGACCTGAGAAAGCGGCAAGAAGAGAAGCGTGGGGGGGACGAGGTAGGTGACGAAGACGGCGGTGCCGAAGCCGCCGGCGCCCCGGAAGCGCAGGCGCGCGAGGCTGTAGCCGGCGAGGATGGCGATGCTCACGGAGGCCAGCGTGGCCACCACGGCCACGAGGAGGCTGTTCTTCATCCACGTCAGGAACTCCGTCCGGGCGAAGAGGAAGGTGTAGTGATCGATGATGGGGGCCTGGACCACGAAGGGGACGGACTTGAGGTTGTAGAGCTCCGCGTTCGACTTGAAGGAGGTCACGGCCATGAAATAGAAGGGAAACATCACGAAGAAGATGTAGGGAACGAGGTTCGCGTAGGCGAAGGCGTTCGAGCGAAGTCTGGCGCCGCGGCTGCTCGCGATGGCCACGGCTATTCCTTCCGGATGTAGCGGAGCTGGAAGAACACCACCATGGCGAGCAGGGGGAAGATGAAGAGCGAGATGGCCGCGCCCTGACCGAGATTGCCACCCTGGAGGCCGACCTGGTAGGCGAGGGTGGCGAACAGATGCGTCGTGTTCATGGGGCCGCCGCGCGTCAGCACCTGTACGATGTTGAAGTCCGCGAACGTGAAGATCGTCGAGAAGAGGATGACCACGGCGAGCACCGGCTTGATGAGAGGCAGGGTGACGTGCCAGAAGCGGCCCCACGAGCTCGCCCCGTCCACCTCGGCCGCCTCGAGGTACTCGCGGGGCACGGCGACCAGTCCGGCGAGCACGGTGATGGCGAAGAAGGGCAATCCTCGCCAGACATTGACGGTGATGACCGCGGCCATGGCATAGGTCGACTGCCCGAGCCAGTTCGGCCCGGGCGGGCTCATCAGGTGAAGCCGGATGGCCGTCCAGTTGACCACGCTGTAGAGCGAGTCGAACATCCACCACCAGCCCAGGGTGGACAGCGCCGTCGGAATCACGAAGGGCAGGAGCACGACGCCGCGGATCACCCGCTTGAACCGGAGGTTGCGCGAGAGGAGCATGGCGAGCCAGACGCCCAGGACCGTCTTGAGGGTCAGGGCGATGGAGGTGAAGACGAAAGAGTTCTGGACGGCCTGGCGGAATGTCTCTTGGCCGAGGATCTCCCGGAAGTTCTTGAGGCCGACGAACGGGCCTGGTGATCCGACCCAGTAGTCCGAGAGGCTGAAGTAGATGGCCATTCCGAACGGGAAGGCGACGAGCGTCACGAGGAGCACGAGGGCGGGGACGATCAGGCCATAGCCGAAGACGTGCTCCTGCTCCCACCACTCGCGAAGACGCGAGAGGCGGCCGACCCGGGGAAGCCCGGCCGCCTCGAGAACGCGGGGTCCGACGGCCACGGGATGCCTCAGCCGACCTTGAGCTGCCCCTTAACGGCGAGGGCGACCTGCTCCTGCCCCCAGTCCATGGCACGCTTGGTCGGCATGCCGTTGACGGCCTTGGCGACCATGTCGGCCATGATGTAGTTGTCGTCGATGCGCTGCACGGCTTCGCTCGGCTTGGCCGGCCAGCCGCGCGGGTGCGCGTACTCGGCCTCCTTGGGCAGCATGGCG
>DASYTI010000045.1 GCA_036002485.1 Candidatus Methylomirabilota bacterium
TCAAAGCTCGAGGCGATACAAGCGGACCCACAGATCCGGTTCCGTCCCGCCCTCCTTCTTCACGTTGAAACGGTCGCCGGCCGGGCCCGGCACCGGCGTCGTCCGCCACAACGAAGGCTTCATGGATAGCTGCTGGCGGAATTCCTCCGTCGCCCAAATCTGTCCGGGCTCGACGTGGGGCTCCACTCGGGCGGTGCACAGAATGGCATCGCCCCCGCCGATGACGGCGGCAGGATCGTCGGCCCGCTGGCGTGTCTGCACTTCGCCGTGGTGCAAGGCCATGCGCATTCGGGGCTGACCAGGAGCCTGATAGACCTCGTCCATGATCTGTCGTGCCATCTGAGCCAGCGCCACGGGATCGTCGTGCACGATCACGAGAGCGTCACCGCCTCTGGTCTCGATGACCATCGCGCCCTGGCCCCACTTCTTCACGGCATCCTCCAGGGCCTTGCGGACGGGGGCATCTGCTCCCGACCGCATCAGAGTCCCGAACCCGTAGACGTCGGCCTTCAGGACACACAGCATATCGACGCGAACCGTGTGATCGACGGTCCCCGTCTCCCGCCACGGCCGGCCGTAGCCGACGATGTTCACCCGGTCGATCCGCTGAAGATAGGCCGGATTGGCCCGGCCGATCACGTCCGACAGAACCGGGTGCACCAGGTAATGGGTGGCTCGCGGCAGCACGCCGTCAGGCTCGAGCGTCGCTTCACCCGGTCGCAGGAACCGCTGCACCGACTCGCCGCGGACCCGATCGTGGTGCACATAGCCGAGAAGTCCTACGCGATACAGCGCGCAGAACACGTGCTTGGGGTCCGCGCCGCCGGCTCCGGCATTGTGCTCGGCGAAGAGCATCTCCACCTCGTCGCGAGTCAAGATGTGCCCAGGCAGCCGATGCAGAAACCGCTCGAGCTCCAGGTGGCCGAGGTGCGGAGCGATCTCGGCCAGGTACTCGTAGGCGATCTCGGTGGCCGCCAGGTTCACCTCTTCCTTGAGGCGGTGCTCGTTGCGCCGCTCCTCCGGCCTGAGCGCGCCGAGCCGCTCGCCGATGGTCATCAGGTCGCGCGGTCGGAGCAACGTGTGCCGGCACACGTAGTCGAACGCGTCCTCGTCCTCGCGCGTGTAGGTGTGCGTCACATGAGCTCGCCCGAGAAAAGCCTGGAGGGGGTCCGTTCGCCACCGTTCGGGGCGGACCATCCGGTCGGCCTTGAGGAGCCGGATATTGTTGGTGAAGATCTCCCGCAGGCTCTCGGCGGAGTAGACGATGTCGACGGCGCTGCCCCGATACTGCTGGGACATGGCCGTGCGCTGAGGCAGGCGCGCGTATGCCTCTTTCCGAATGGCGGCGAAGACTTTCAGGTGATGGTTGATCCGGCGGAGTTGATAGGCGACCTCGACGAGGCCGAGCTGCGCGAAGTACCAGACGTTCGGCGATAGCTCGCCGGTGACGCTCGGACTGACGTCCAAGGCCTCGACGTGTTTGTTGAAATACTCGTCCACGCCATCGATGAAGATGGCCAGCGGAGCCTTCATGGCTCTCAGCCTCGGCACGAGGTGTCCGTCGGTATCCGTGGCGCAGCGCTGGAGCTCGCTCGGGGTGAAGTCGAGGAGGCGGACGAAATGATCGATGACGCTGTGCAAGCGGTCGTCGTCGATGAGCCCGGCCAGTCGCGGGCTGACCTTGAGATCGTCCACCGCGCCCACGTGCTTGAGGGCGGCCACGGCGATGGCGGTAAGCCAGAGCTTCGACCACGGCAACGGAGAAACGGCGAAGAACGCGAGCGCCTCCCGGCCGAATATCTTGTCGCCGATCGGCTTGTCGAGCAGGTTGCCGCTGGGGAGACACCCGGGCCGACTCTCTCGTTGGTAGAGAATCCGCTTGGCCTTCAGGAGTAGCGTCTTCCCGAATCCTTTGGTGGCGATGACGATGAACTTGTCATCCCGGTCCGGAGTCAGAAAACTGTCGATCTCCGGAGTCCGGTGGAGGAGTGACTCGTCAAAATCCTCCGCCACACGGATGTCATCGGCGTCAACGGTCCAGGCTCGCATATGCCCCCCCGAGCAAGCTGCGGAAGGATCAGAGGATAGCCCCTTCACGTGGCGTCGTCCATACCCGGCTGAGGCACCGGGCTTCGGTTCGGTGCCAGTCATCTTGAGGGTCATCGCGTGGTCGCGGAGGCTCGCCGACAGGCGTATAGTCGCGGGCGCGGGAGCGAGGGAACGGTTCGAACGACCTCAGGAGGTGGGCCATGGCGAAAAAGGGAAACATTCTGGTGGGGACGATCGGCCAGGGCGTCATGATGAGCGCCGACGACGGCGAGAGCTGGACACGGGCCAGCGTGCGCCAGGGCATGCATTCCGACTGCATTGTGCGGGCGCTGCTTGCCGATCCCCGGCGCCCGGACGTCGTCTTCGCCGGGACCGACATGGGCCTCTACGAGAGCGATGACCGCGGCGCCCACTGGCGGCTGCTGGACACGCCCATGAAGGGGTCCATGGTCTGGAGCATGGCCATCGACCCCGTCGATCCGAGCGTGATGTTCGCGGGGACGGGCACGCCCAGCAAGCCCGGCATCTATCGCACGACTGACGCCGGGAAGACCTGGGAGCAGCTGGCCGTGGACATCGCCCCGGACTGCCCGAACGTCGGCATCCCTCGGCCCACGGGGATCGCGATCGATCCCACCGACCACCGCCATGTGTGGGTCGGGCTCGAGGTGGACGGCGTGCGGCACAGCGCCGACGGCGGCGAGACGTGGACGAAGGTGAACGGCCAGATCCCGAACCAGGACGTCCACAATGTCCTGGTGGTCGCGGGTCCCCCCAAGTCCGTCTTCACCGTGGTCAACGACGACGTCTGGCGCAGCACCGATGACGGCAAGACCTGGGAGGCGGCGCGGGCCCGCGAGGTCTTCCCCTGGCACTACCCGCGCGGCATCGCGGTCAAGCCGGATGATCCGCGGACCGTGTTCGTGACGCTCGGGGACACGACGCCGGGTCGCATCGGCACGGTGATGCGCTCACGGGACGCGGGCGCGACCTGGCAGAGCCTGGGACTTCCCGTGCAGCCCAACTCGGCCGTGTGGACGGTGAGCCTGCCGGCCTCGGCGCCCGATACGGTCCTGGCCGCCAGTCGCTACGGCTATCTCTATCGCAGCGACGACGGCGGCGACTCCTGGCGCAAGCTGTGGCGGGAGTTCGGCGAGGTGTCGTCGATCCTCTGGGTGCCGCAGGCCGCGTGAGCATGACAAGGAGAATCCATCATGAGAAGGCGTGATTTTCTAGGTGTGGCAGTGGCCGGCGGCGTCGGCGCAAGCCTGGGCCTCCCTGCGTTCCTCCGACGGACGTGGGCGCAGGGCGGACCGATCAAGATCGGGATGCCGACCGCGCTCTCGGGAAGCAACGCTCAGTACGGGATCCAGGCCAAGCGTGCTGCCGAGCTCTTCTCCAAGGACATCAAAGGCAAAGGCATTCTCGGGCGGCCCGTCGAGTTCATCTACGAGGACACCGGCGGCGATCCCGCCACCGCCGTGCGCAAGGCCCAGAAGCTCGTGGAGAAGGACGGGGTGAAGTTCCTCACCGGTGTCGTCCTCTCGTCGGAGGCCCTCGCCGTCTCCGCCAAGTGTCCCGAGTGGAAGGTCATCTTCATGTCGACCATCAACGGGGCGGGCGCCCTCACGACGAAAGCCTGGCACCGCTACTTCTTCCGGGTGAACACGAGCGGGCCCATGGGCGCGCGCGCCATCAGTCTCTATCTGGCGGAAGGGCCCATGAAGCGCTTCTTCGCGCTGGGCAGCGACTACGCGTGGGGGCGTGACAGCGTCGCCTCCTTCACGTCGCAGATCACGGCGGCCAAGAAGGAGATCGTGGGCACCGACTACCCGCCGGTCGGCACCAAGGACTTCGCGAGCTACATCGCCAAGATCAGGCAGTCCAAGGCCGACGGCGTCTACCTCGCCCTGCCCGGCCAGGACGCCACGATTTATCTCAAGCAGGCCCACCAGTTCGGCCTCAACCGCGAGGTGAAGCCGATCATGGAGATCCTGGAGCTCGAGAACATGAAGGCGGTGGGCGATGCGATGGTAGGCGCCATCGGCAGCTCGCGCTATCCGTTCACGGTGGACACGCCGAGGAACCGGGAGTTCGTCAAGCGCTTCCACGATCTGCACGGCGTCTATCCCGACATGTTCGACGGCGAGACGTACGAGGGGCTCGAGTGGCTCGGCCAGGTGATCCAGAAGGCCGGCACCGACGACGTCGAGAAGGTCATCGAGGCCTGGGAGGACTCGAGCTACGAGGGCCTCGAGGGCCCGTTCTTCATGCGCAAGTGCGATCACCAGGCGGTGCAGCCCGGCTTCGCCGTCGAGGCGGTGAAGGATCCCAAGTATCCGCATCCGATCCCCAAGATCCTGGCGACCTATCCCGGCGAGAAGGTGACGCCGAAGTGCCGCACCGAGGACTTCTCGTAACAGGGCGGGCGAGGCGCCCCGCGTGGCGAACCTGGGGGAGCAGCTCCTCAACGCGCTGACGCTCGCGGGGCTCCTCTTCCTCGTCTCCGCCGGTCTCTCGCTGGTCTTCGGCATCCTGCGCGTCGTCAATTTCGCGCACGGCGTCTTCTACATGCTGGGCGCCTACCTCGGGTACACCACGGTCGTGCTTACCGGGTGGTTCTGGCCGGCCCTCGTCATCGTGCCGCCCGTCGTCGGCGTCCTCGGCGCCCTTCTCGAATCCTCAACGCTGCGCTTCATCTACCGCCGCCCACCCATCTACCAGCTCCTGCTGACCTTCGGCCTCGCCCTCATTCTCGAGGAGGCCGTGCGCATCCTCTATGGGCCAACCGCGAAGGGCATCGACCCGCCCGCGTACCTCCAGGGCGCCTTCGCGCTGGGAAACCTGCTCTATCCGCGCTACCGGCTCTTCGTCATTGGGCTCGGCCTCGTTGTCGCGATGGCAGTGTGGCTCTTCCTCCGCAAGACACGCGCCGGGCTCGTCATCCGCGCCGTGGCCCAGAACAGCGAGATGGCCGATTGCCTCGGCGCCAATGTGGCGCGCGTCCGCACCCTCGTCTTCGGCGCCGCCTGCGCCCTCGCCGGGCTCGGCGGCGTGGCGGCGGCGCCCATGACGACGGCCTACCTGGGGATGGGCATCGGCGTCATTGTCGACGCCTTCGTCGTCGTCGTCATTGGCGGCCTCGGCAGCATCGGGGGCTCGATCGCGGGCAGCCTCATCGTGGGCGCCGCCCAGACGTGGGGCGCCTTCTACCTGCCGGAAACGGCCATGGTCATCATGTACGCCGTGATGGGCGCCATCCTCATCTTCCGGCCCTGGGGCCTCTTCGGCGAGGAGGAATGAGAGGGACGCGAGGGCTGGCGGCGGTGGCCCTGGTGGCGCTCGCGGTGGTGCCGTGGCTGGCCGCGCGCCACCAGCTCTCGCTCCTCACCGACCTCCTCATCTACGGCCTGTTCGCCCTCTCGCTCGATCTCATCATGGGCTACACGGGCATGGTCTCCTTCGGCCACGCCGCCTACTTCGGCCTCGGCGCCTACGCGAGCGCCCTCGTGCTCATCCACTTCGCCCAGCCGGTGCCCGTGGCGCTGCTCGCGGGCGCGCTGCTCGCGGGCGTGGTCGCCCTGCCCGTCGGCTGGTTCTCCACGCGCGCCACCGGCATCTACTTCGCGATGCTGACCCTGGCCTTCGCGCAATTGCTCTACACCGTCGCCTACAAGTGGCGCGAGCTCACCGGCGGCTCCGACGGCATCGCGGGCGTGCCCAAGACAACGCTCTTCTGGGGTGGGCCGAGCCTGGCCACGCCCCAGGCGTTCTATGCGCTGGTCGCTGCCTGTGTCGTGCTCTCGCTCGTCCTCTGCCGGGCGGTGGTCCGCTCGCCCTTCGGCCACGCGCTGGAGGCGATCCGCGAGAACGAGCGACGCTTCATGAGCCTCGGGCGCGACCCGCGGCCCTTCAAGCTCGTCGTCTTCGTCATCGCCGCTGTGTTCGCGGGCCTCGCCGGCGCGCTCTTCGCACCCTTCCGGGGCTTCGCCTCGCCCGAGGTCATGTTCTGGGTCTTTTCCGGCCAGGGACTCATGATGGTGATCATGGGCGGCATCGGCACCCTCGTCGGCCCGATCCTGGGCGCCATGGTCTTCATCCTCATCCAGGAGGTGCTCTCGAGCTACACGGAGCACTGGATGATCTTCACGGGCGTCGTGTTCGTCCTGATGGTGATCTTTCTCCCGGACGGGCTGGTGGGAACGGCCCGGCGGCTCTGGGCGCGCGGGTGACCGCGCTGCTGGAGACTCGCGGCCTCGGGCGCGCCTTCGGGGCGCTCCAGGCCGTGGCCGGGGTCAGCCTCGCGGTGGAGCCGGGGGAAGTCCGCGCGGTCATCGGACCGAACGGCGCGGGCAAGACGACCCTCTTCCACCTCATCTCCGGTCTGCTCGCGCCCACCTCGGGTCGCGTGCTCTTCCGCGGCGACGACGTGACCGCGCTCCCCGCCCCCGCGCGCTGCCGCCGCGGCATCTCGCGCACCTTCCAGATCACCAGCATCTTCCCGGATCTCTCCGTGCTGGAGAACGTCCGGATCGCCGTGCAGCTCCGGAGCGGAGGCAACTTCCGCCTCGTGGGCGGCCGGGCCACCCTCGAGGCGAGCGAGACGCGGGCGCGCGCGAGCCTCGACTCGCTCGGCCTTCTCGGCCGCGCCGTGGAGCCGGCGTCGACCCTCCCCCACGGCGATCAACGCCTGCTCGAGATCGCCATGGCCGTCGCCCAGGAGCCCGAGCTCCTCCTGCTCGATGAGCCGACGCAGGGGCTGTCGCCCGAGGACACGGTAGCCACCGTGGCGGTCATCCGGCAGGTCGCGCGCGAGCGGAAGCTGACCATCATCCTCGTCGAGCACGACATGGACGTGGTCTTCGACCTCGCCGATCGGATCAGCGTGCTCCACTTCGGCCAGCTCATCGCCGAGGGCACGCCCGACCACATCCGGGCGAACGCCGAGGTGCAGCGGGCCTATCTCGGAGGCGCGGAGTGACGCTCCTCGCCGTCGACGCCCTCCAGACCTTCTACGGCAAGAGCCACGTGCTGCGCGACGTCTCCTTCACGGTCCCGGCGGGGGAGATCACCGTGCTCCTCGGCCGCAACGGCGCGGGCAAGACGACGACCCTGCGCTCGATCATGGGGCTGACGGCGCCGAGGGGCGGCGTGGTGCGCTTCAAGGGCCGCGACATCACCGGACACGCGCCGCACGAGATCTTCCACCTGGGAATAGGGTATGTCCCCGAGGGCCGCCAGATCTTTCCCCATCTTGACGTCGGCGAGAATCTCCGCCTGGCCGAGCGTCGCGTCGACGGCGACTCGAGCTGGACGCGCGAGCGTATCTTCACCTACTTCCCCGTCTTGCGCGAGCGGTGGCGGCAGCGGGGGCGGAGCCTCTCCGGCGGCGAGCAGCAGATGCTGGCCATCGCGCGCGCGCTGGCCGGCAATCCCGAGCTGCTCATGCTCGATGAGCCCTCGCAAGGTCTGGCGCCTCGACTCGTGCGCGAGCTCGAGTCGCTGATGATCCGACTCAAGGCCGGCGGGGTGACCATCCTGCTCGTCGAGCAGAACGCGCGGATGGCCCTGGGCGTGTGCGATCAGGTGCTCGTGCTCGGCAAGGGCGCCGTCGTCTTCGCGGGCTCCACCGCCGAGTTCCGCCGCCGCGAGGCCGAGCTCAAGGGCCGCTACCTCTCCGTGTAACTCCTGACGCGTTCTTGCATTCCGACGCCTCCCCCTTATCTACTCAGCCCTCGCCTCAGGGCTTCGCCCTTCAGCTCGAACTGCGGCCCTCTCCCCCTCCGGGGGCGAGGGATAAAGGAAACATTCTGACCCTCTCCCGGTGGGGTGGGGATTGCGTTCTGTGATTCTCCCGGCACTGTGATTTAGGATCCCTCTCCCCCATTGGGGGAGAGGGCAGGGTGAGGGGGAGCGCTAGCCGAGGCGGCCGCGGCGGACGATGGTGCGGCGTAGCGTGCCCTCGCCGATGAGCTCGCGCGGGTTGTGCGCCTCGACCCGGAACAGGAGCTTGCGGCCGTCCACTTCGAGGAGCTCGGTGCGCGTGACGAACGACTCGCCGACCGGGGTCGGGCGCCTGTGGCGGACGCAGATCTCGTAGCCCACCGTGGTGTAGCCCTCCGGCAGAAAGCGCTGGGTCGAGTCCTGGGCGGCCATCTCCATCTCCAGGATCATCCACGCTGCCATGAGCACGCCCGGTCCGCCGGCGTGAGTCGTGGCCATGCTCTGAGTGACCACGGCCTTCCGCTCGCCCCGCAGGCCGGGCACGAGGCCCGGAAAGCCGGGCTCCGTCACAGTGTCCGGACCCGGTGTCGCAGCTCGAACTTCTGGATCTTTCCGGTGGCGGTGGTCGGGAGCGGGCCGAAGATCACCAAGCGGGGCACCGCGAAACGCGGGAGGTTCTCGCGGGCGAAGGCGATGAGCTCCTCGGCCGTCACCGTCATGCCCGGGCGCAGCTCCACGAACGCGCACGGCGTCTCCCCCCACGTCTCGTCGGGGCGCGCCACCACGGCGGCCAGGGCGACGGCGGGGTGACGGATGAGCGCCGCCTCCACGGCGAGGCTCGAGATGTTCTCGCCGCCCGAGATGATGATGTCCTTGGAGCGATCCTTGATCTCGAGGTAGCCGTCGGGATGCTGGACGGCGAGGTCGCCCGTGTGAAACCACCCGCCGGTCAGGGCGGCCTCGGTGGCCGCCTTATCCTTTAAATAGCCGAGCATCACCGTGTTGCCGCGCAGCATGATCTCGCCCAGGGTCTTGCCGTCGGCGGGAACGGGGGCGAGCGTCTTCGGATCGGCAACGATCTGTCCGTCGACCACGTGGTAGGGCACGCCCTGGCGAGCCTGCTGAGCGGCCTGCTCCTCCGGTCCCAGCCCATCCCAGGCGTCTTGCCAGGCGCAGAGCGTTGACGGGCCCAGGACTTCCGTCAGGCCATAGATGTGCTGCACGCGAAAGCCCAGTTCACTCATGGCACGGATGATCTTGGCTGGCGGCGCGGCGCCCCCGGTCTGGATGTCGACCACGTGGTCGAAGCGCCGTCGCGCCTCGGCCGGCGCATTGATCAGCATGCTGAGCACCGTCGGCGCCCCGACCATGTTGGTCACCCGATGCTCGGCGATCAGCCGGAAGATCAGCGCCGGGTCCACGCGCCGAAGGCAGACGTGCGCGCCGGCCATGGCGGTGACCGACCACGGGAAGCACCAGCCGTTGGCGTGGAACATCGGCAGCGTCCAGAGGAAGACGGCCCCCGGCGGGATGTGCCACGAGAGGATCTGCCCGACCGCCATCACCCAGGTGCCGCGGTGATGATAGACGACCCCCTTCGGGTTGCCCGTGGTGCCCGACGTGTAGTTGAGCGCGATCGGCTGCCACTCGTCGCGGATCGGCGGGGCCGCGAAGTCGGGCGAGCCCTGAGCGACGAGCGCCTCGTACTCGATCTCGCCGAGCCGCTCGCCGGGTCCCTCGTAGAGCGGGTCGTCGAGATCAACGACGAGCGGCTTCCTGTCGAGCTGAGCCAGGGCCTCGCGGACCGCCGGCGAGAACTCGCGGTCGGTGATCAGGACCTTCGCCTCGCCGTGGCCCAGGATGTAGGCGATGGTGCGGGCGTCCAGCCGAGTGTTGATGGCGTTGAGCACGGCGCCGAGCGACGGGACGCCATGGTGCGCCTCGAGCATGGCCGGCACATTGGGCAAGACCACCGCCACCGTGTCGCCCTCGCCGATGCCCCGCGCCGCCAGTGCGGAGGCGAGCCGGCGGGACCGCGCGTCGAACTCGCGGTAGCTGGTGCGCCGCGACCCGTGGATGATCGCGGTGCGGTCGGGATAGATGGCGGCCGAGCGCGACAGGAATCGCAGCGGCGTCAATGGCGAGAAGTTGGCGGGGCCGGACCCGAGTCCGCTCGCGAAGATGCTCTCTGGCATGGCTGTCATCCGTTCCCTGTCTCG
>DASYTI010000046.1 GCA_036002485.1 Candidatus Methylomirabilota bacterium
GTGCCCCGACATGAAGAGGACCTTTACCTCGGGATGAATGGACCGGAGCTCTTCGGCGAGCTTGCTGCCGCTCATGAACGGCATCAGGACATCTGTCAGGAGCAGATGGATGGGCTCGGAGCGCGTCCGTGCGAACCGGAGGGCCTCGCAAGGATCGCCCGTGCTCATAACCTTGTATCCCGCCACCCCCAGGAGGTCTGCTGCCAAGGCCAGCACCTCCGGGTCGTCGTCTACCACCAGGATAGTTTCCCTCGGCGCCGCTGCGGGAGTCGCCATGGTGTTCCTTTCAGGGCGAATGCGTCTCGCCTGCCCAGGATGAATTCTCGCCGCTATGGTAGACAGGCCTACCTCGTTCTCCGAAGTTTTTATGTCACAGGCCGCCCACTCACGACTCGACAGGTGGGCCTCTGAGGGCCCGTCACGGGTGTCCCGAGGTCAAAACTTCCCAGCAAAGAGGCTGCCGGTGGGTAGGTTGATCGGGTCTCTTGGGATAGGATCGCCACTCGTGGAGCCTTCGGGAAGCGTCCACGCTCCTGGCCTCGCCTGTTGGGTATATGAAACCGGATACCCGGCGCTTTGACAGGGCCTCGCGGGAGAGGCTTCCTCGCCCTCCGGGCTTCGGGTGTAGCGAAGTGTAGCAGCCGGTAGGTGGGTCTATGTTGTGCCGGATACCCCATCCCTTCCGTTGTGGCCACTTGCCCGATAGCCGGTATCGTTCCGCGTGTTCGATGCCACACCCCCAGGCTCGTGGCGCTGGCCTCGCGTCACACGTTGCGCATGCGCTCGGGCGTGCCTCGCGTTAGAAGGTGCGCGTAGCGTGGGGTGCCCGGCCCGACCGGTGGGAGAGGGTGAGGGAGAGAGCGGGCCATGGGTAGCGGGGGGATTGCGGAGCGCTGGCTATAAGCGCGACCGTCTCAAATTATTTTTCAGGAAAATCAAGCCGCCGCCACTACAGGCACGACGGCCCGGTCTTTCCTACTTCTCTTCGAGTGAAGCGGGCTGGCTCAGTTGCTACACATCGCTTTATTGGATGACCTCATCCGCCCGCCCCAGCACCGACTGCGGGATCGTCAGGCCGAGCGCCTTGGCCGTCTTGCGGTTGATGACAAGCTCGAACTTTGTGGGCTGCTCCACGGGCAGGTCCGCTGGCTTGGCGCCCTTGAGGATCTTGTCGACGTAGACGGCCGCGCGTCGGAAAATGTCGTCGAGGTTCGGGCCGTAGGACATCAGGCCGCCGGAATCCACGAAGTCTCGGTGCTCGTACATAGCGGGTAGCCGGTGCTTAGCTGCGAGCGAGACAATGTCCCGCTTGTGGGCCGCGAACACTGGGGACGAAACAGGGATGAGTCCTCCGACTCGCTCGCGGACCGCCTGAGTGAAGGCGGCGTCGATGCCGGCGGCATCCCGGGCTCCCAGGCGAACGAGCTTGAGACCGAGCGACGACGCGACGGTGTTCATTCGCTCGAACTGAGTGCTGCGCCCTGGGGTGTCCACGAGGACGCCCACGCGCGCCAGGTTCGGGACGGTGGTTTTCAGGAGTTCTAGCCATTTCACGCTGAGATCGGCAGAGAGAAGTTCAAGGCCCGTAACGTTGCCGCCCGGATGCGCGAGGCTACGGACCAACCCCACGCCGACGTGATTCGAGGTGATCGACACAATAGGTACTGTGGTGGTGGTTTCCTTTGCGGCTAGCGCGGGTGCAGAGCCCGAAGTGACGAACACATCGACCCGGTGTGCGATCAGTTCCCGCACCAGCCCGGGCAAACGATCGGGTTGACCCTCAGCGTACCGCTCGTCAATTACCACGCTCTGACCCTCTACATAACGGAGATCCCGGAGCCCCGCTCGGAAAGAGCTGATAAACGGATGCGGTGCCATCGACAGCCAGCCAATGCGAAGCGGCCGCGTTTGCTGTGCCTCGATCACAAGCGGCGCGGCGAGAAGGCCGCCAACTACCGAGCCGAGAAACGCCCGCCGATGCATTACTGGATAACCTCATCCGCCCGCGCCAGCAGCGACTGGGGAATCGTCAGGCCGAGGGCCTTGGCGGTCTTGACGTTGATGACCAGCTCGAATTTGGTGGGTTGCTCGACCGGGATGTCGGCTGGCTTCGCGCCTCGCAGAATCTTGTCGACAAACGCGGCGGCGCGCCGGAAGTGGTCACGGAAGTCTGGCCCATAGGACATGAGGCCTCCAGCCTCCGTGAAGTTTCGGACGTAGTACATGCCCGGCAGTCGGCTCTTCGTCGCGAAGTCCACGATGAGGCGGCGGCGAGCGAAGTTGGACGTGGTGTTAGGCACGAGCAGGGCGTCCGGGCGCTCGCGGACAATCCTGGCGAAGGCGTCCGCGTAGTCATCGGGAGTGTGCTCTGCATGGAGTAGCGTGACGCGCAGTGCCCGCGCGGCAGCCTGGGTGCTTTCCCGAACGGGTCCTCCCAGTCCGGTTTGGTGCCGAGGAAGGCCACACGGCGGATTTTCGGAAGAGCCTCCTTGAGAAGCTCGACCCGTTTGCCTTCGATCTCCGGGCCGGCGGTACCGGTAACGCCTGTAACGTTTCCACTTGGGCGCGCGAGGCTGGCGACAAGCCCATCCTTAACAGGGTCATTGACAAAGACCATGACGATGGGGACCACGCTCGTCACCTCCTTCGCACGTTGCGTCATGCTATTCCCGTTGACCACAAGGACGTCCACCTTAAGACTGACCAGCCCCTCCAGAATCTCCTTAAAGCGTTCGAATTTCCCCTCGGCTGACCGGGGCTCAAACACCAGGTTCCGCTCCTGGACGTATCCGAGCGCCCGCAGTTCATCCAGGAACGATCTGACCAGAGGGTGGACGGGGTCAGGCCCGATCATTTCGGAGACAGGCGCCGTGGTGAATATGAGTCCGACGCGGTATCCCTTCCCCGCCGACTGCCCCTCGGCGGCCAGCGGCGCGGCGAGGAGACTGCCCGCTATCGAGCCGAGAAATGCCCGCCGCTCCATCACTGGATCAATTCATCTGCCCGCCCGAGCAATGCCTGGGGAATCGTCAGGCCGAGCGCCTTGGCGGTCTTGAGGTTGATGACGAAGTAGAGTCTGTCAACCTGCTCAACGGGCAGTTCTCCAGGGTTGGCGCCCAGCAGCACGCGCTGGACGTACTTGGCTGACAGTCGGCCCAGTTCGTAGTAGCTCACGCCATAGCTGGCAAGCGCCCCCATGGCGACAGTCTCGCGCTGGTGGAACATGGTCGCCAGCTTCTTCGCCCTCGCGGCGTCGATGATCAGCGCCGACTGGCTGGCCACCATCGCGTCCCCCACGTAGAAGAAAGCATCCGCCTCCCCCGGCCGGAGCGCGCGCAAGCCCGCCCGCAGCTCCTCGACCGAGGCGACTGGCCGCTCGGCGAGCTCCAGCTTGAGCTGGCGGGCTGCATCGCGCGCGATCTTCACGGACTGCTGAGCGGCGGAGTTGTCAGGGCTGTAGAACGTCACGACCCGGCGGAGCCTCGGAACCATCTCCTTCAGCAGCTCGAGGCGCTTCGCCGTGAGGTCCGTAAACCGGGTGTAGATGCCCGTGAGTCGCCCTCCGGGTTTCCGGATGCTCTCGACGAAGCCGACGGCCACGGGATCAGTCCCAGAGTAGAACACGATCGGCACGCTCTTCGTTGCCCGCTTAGCCGCGAGAGTGACCGAGGTGGCCAACGCGTAGATCATGTCAACCTTCTCCCCTTCGAGCCTCCTCGCCTCCGCCTCCACGGATTTCAGATCGCCCTTCGTATCGCGCACGTGAAGAACGAACTGTTTCCCCTCTTCGAGTTCCAGCTCAGCGAGGCCCTTCCGGAGCCCGTCGACGGCTCCCAAGTACGGGCCTCCCTGCAGGACGACTCCGACGCGATAGACGCGGGCCTGCTGCGCCTCGGCAACGAACGGCGCGGCAAGCGGACCCAGCGTCAGGCCGCACAGGAACGTGCGCCGTTCCATCACTAGGTCCGTCCACAGAGTGTCAGGGAGTCAGACGCGAGGGGATGCGAGGCGTGGGGCAACCGAGCCGGATCCATGCAGGAGCCCTCCTTACAGGCTGGGCGGGAGTCTAGCAGGGTCAGAGGCTCTCCGACTTCTCTCCGAAGACGTGCCCCAACAACGCCCAATATGACCAAGAGCGGGAGGCGGCAAGAGTCAGAGTGTTCGCGAATTTGCTTGGGGGCGTTGGGTTCGCCGCGCTACGAATTCCCCTCATAACCCAGAGGCTGGATTGTTTCCGCTTGAAGGGATGCGACCCTCTACGCGGCGCGGACTTCTCCCACGAACGGAAATGTGAGCAGACGTGCCACCAGGCTGGGTGGCCCGTTCGGGTTTCGAACCCGCGTCGAATCTGGCTGACTCAGGAAAGACCAACGAATAAGATTAGGCCAGAAAGTCGCTGGTAGCTTCAGGCGACCAGCGCCGCCCGCTCAGGCGGGGCGCTGCTTGCGGCGCTCGCGGTCGGCGAGGGCGTCCTGCACGGCGTGATGGAGCTCGGCCGGCCGCACCGGCTTGAAGAGCACGGTCTCCACCCCGAGCTGGCGGCAGCGGTCCCGGTCTTCGGCCTGCAGCCCCCAGCCCGTGATGAAGACCACCGGCACGTCCGGATCGCTCGTGCGCACCCGGTCGGCCACGTCCCAGCCCGTCAGGCCCGTCATGCCCAGATTGCACAGGACGAGGTCGAAGCCGCCGGGCACGAAGACCCGCACGGCCTCGGTGCCGCTGGACACGGGCAAGACGTGATGGCCGGCTTCGTTGAGCATCTCGCCCAGGATGTGCATGACGGACAGCTCGTTGTCCACGAGCAGGATGCGGCCATGGCGCTGGGTTTCTGCTTCGCCGGGCACACTCGGCGACTCGGGCTCGAGGAGGCCGACGGGCAGCACGATGGTGAAGGCGGTGCCACGTCCCGACTCGCTCTCCACGCGCATCTCCCCGCTGTGGCGCTGGATGATCGAGTAGGACACCGAGAGCCCCAGCCCCGTCCCCACTTCGCCCTTGGTCGTGAAGAACGGATCGAAGATGCGCTTGCGCACGTGCTCGGGCATGCCCACGCCCGTGTCGGCCACGGAGAGGACGACGTGCTCGCTGCCTTCGGGGCGCGTGGAGATGCTCAGGGTGCCGCCCTCCGGCATGGCATCGATAGCGTTGAGGATCAGGTTCGTGATGACCTCGTTCAGCTCCGAGGGCCGACCCATGACGGCGGGCAGCGGGGTCAGGCGCAGGTCGAGACGAAGCGGAATGCCGCCCTTGGCCACGCGCTCTTCCCATCGGGGCCGCGTGATGGCAATGGCGTCCTGCACGACCTGGTTGAGCTCGACCGAGATGAAGGGCTCATCCGGCCGGAGCCGCGCGAACTTCTGGATCCGTCGGACCGTCTCGGCCCCGCCGGTGGCCGCCGTCTCGATCACGGCGAGGCCGCGCTTGACGACCTCCGTGTTGGACAGGTTCTTGCCCATGAGCTGGGAGTAGCCCAGGATGGCCTGCAGCAGATTGTTGAAGTCGTGGGCGATCCCGCCCGCCACCTGGCCCAGGGCGGTGAGCTTCTCGGATTGATGCATCTGCGTCTCGAGCTCGCGCTGGGAGGTCATGTCGCGCACGATAGCGAGCAGCCCGTCGATCTTGCCTTCTCGCCCCGCCACCCCGGACAGCGTCACCGCGAGGCTGAGCATCTTGCCGTCGGCCCGCTTGGCGTTGAGGTCGAAGGCGGCCACGGGCTTCTCGCCGGAGAGCGCCGCGCGGGCCGCCCGCTCATACTGGTCGGGGAAGACGCCGCGCAGTGACTTGCCAACCGCCTGGGCCGCCGTATATCCGAACATCCGTTCGGCGGCCGGGTTCCAGCCCGTGATGCTGCCGCCGCGATCGAAGGAGATGATGCCGTCCCCGGCTGACTTGACGAGCCGCTCGAGCGAGCGCTTGGTCTCGGCCACCTCGGTATAGAGCCGCGAGTTTCGAATGGCCACGGCGAGGGAATCGGCCAGCATCTCGAGCAGCTCGCGCTCGCGGGGATCGATAGGCCGGGCGCTCGATCGGTTGGCCACCATGAGGAAGGCCACGGTGATGCCGGCATCACGGATGGGGCAGACGATGGCCCCCTCCGCCTCCACGCCCTCGGGCAAGGACTCGCCCAGGTGGACGGCGGCCTCGTCGTAGCCGAGGGATTCCTTGAGCTGGGTGGTGATGCTCGCCGTGAGCTCGCCCAGGTCGAGCTGCCCCAGGATGCCCCGCGAGATCTCGCGCAGGATCGACAGCTGCGTCACGCGCAGGGACTGCTCGGCCTGCTCGCGCCGCGCCTCTTCCTCGAGCGTGCGGGTCTTGGTGGACAGCGCGCGCATCTCGTTGACGAGGGTGGAGAGCTGGTTGCTCTTGCCCAGCTCCGCCTGACGCCTGGCCAGGGCCCGTCGCACCGTCTCCTCGAGGTCGACGCGGCTGAAGGGCTTGATCAGGTATTCAAAGGCGCCGTGGGTGAGGGCGTTCTTCACCGTGTCCAGCGAGGCGTAGGCCGTGATCATGACGGCCTCGATGGTGGGATCGATGGCCTTGATCCGCCGCAGCAGCTCGATGCCGTCCATCTTGGGCATCTTGATGTCCATGAAGACGAGATCGGGGTTGAAGCCGGGCAGCGTCTTCAGCGCCGTCTCCCCGCTGTCCGCCGTGGCGATCTCGTAGCTCGGCTTGAGGATCATCCGCAGGGACTCCCGCGGACCGACCTCGTCGTCCACCACCAGGATGCGGGCGCGCTCGCTCATGCGTGGGCCGCGGGCAGCAGGGCCGCGAAGGTGACCTCGGCGCGGCCCTGCTTGACCTCGAGCCGCCCGCTCTGCGCCTCGAGGATGCGCTGGCTGACGCAGGGGCCCACGTCGATGAGGTTTTCCTGCACGACCTGGATCGGATCGAAGATGCCCTGGAGCTCGTCAGGCCGGACCTCCGCGGTGCGGGAGGCGACGGTGATCCGCAGGTACTCCTCGGCGGCGAGATGGGACACGGCCACGGCGATCTTGGCTTCCTGGCCCGGGGTCCTGCGCAGGAGATACCAGATCAGGTAGGCCACGGCCTTCTTGAGCATGGCCCGATCACCCTTGACGAGGAAGGCAGTGCCCTCGTATGAGAAGTTCACGGTCACGAGCTTCTGCGTGGTCTCGTCGGTGAAGGTGAGGAGGCGCGCGGCGGCGGGGGCGACGGGCAGCTCGGCCACGCCCATCTCGACCAGGCACTCCTCGATGGCCGTGCGCATGTCGACGATGTCGCGCTTGTAGTCGCCCTCGTTGACGAGGGCGGCCAGCTTGTCGAAGAGCTGCACCAGGCGGCGCACGTCCCGCCCTACCACCGCGGTGAAGTGCTGGCGGAAGCTCACATCGTCGTAGCGCTCGCCCAGCAGCTCCATGAAGGCATTGATCGAGACGAGGGGGTTCTTGATCTCGTCGGCAATGCGGGCCACCACCTGGGTGAGCAGCTGGAGCTGCTCGGCCGAGCGGCGCTCCTGGGCGAGCTGGCGCTGGGCCGTCAGGTCCTCGAAGACCACCACGGCGCCCATGGGGATCGGCCCCTCGCCCATGACGGGATAGGTCGACAGCTCGAGGGGCAGGTTGCGCAGGGCGAGCTGGATCTCGCTGCGGGTGACGGAGCTGCCGCGCGAGAGGGATTCGTAGAGGAGGTCGCCGAGCGGGGAGGGCAGGACGCGGAGATCGCGATTGAGCACGTCCTTGGCGGCCATGCCCAGGATCTCCTCGGCCCGCCGGTTCATCATGACCACGCGCTGCTCGGGGCCGATGGTGATCACGCCGCTCGACATGCGCTGGAGGATGCGCTCGGTGAATTCCTTCTGGTATTGCAGCTGATGATGCACGCGGATGTCGCGGATGGCCGTGGCGAGCGGGCTGGAGAGGTTGAAGAGCGTCTCGGTGTCGCGCCGGCTGTAGGCCCCGCCGGTGATCCGCTGGCCGAGCAGGAGGATGCCGACCAGCTCGCCATGGGAGGCGAGGGGAATGGCGACCACGGCCTGGAGCACGGCCATTTCGCGCGCAATCTCACGCCCGGCCGACTCCGTCGCGCGCGCCTGCGCCTCATCGATCTGGATGACGCGGCCCTCGGTCATGAGCCAGAGGGGCAGCCCGCTGTCCGCCGAGAGGGTTACGGAGTCGACCAGGTGCGGGGCGAGGCCTCGGGCGGCCCGGATCCGGTACTGTCGGTGCTCGTCCTCGGCCAGGAGGATGGCGCTCCGGCTCGGCCGGGCCAGCTCGGAGACGGCATCGAGGAAGAGCTCGAGCACCCGGGGCAGGTCGAAGCCGGCGGCGAGGGCCTTGGCGAACTCGCGCGCCACCTGCGTCAGGTCGCGCGCGGAAGCTTCGGCAGCGGCGTCCGGGTCGTCCGTCAGCGTGTCCAGGATGGCGGGCCGGCGGGCCGTGCGGAGGGCCGCCACCTCCTGCAAGAGCAGCAGCTTCTCGTCGGCCTGGCGGAGCACCCCGCGGAGGTGCGGGGTGGTGAAGGGCTGGAGCAAGGCGAAATCCGCGCCCTCCACGGCCAGCTCGTCGTCTGGGGTGAGGCCATCGGGGGGCAAGATGCACACGATCACCGCGGTCGGGCGAAGCTGTCGCGCCTTGGCGATGAAGCTCTCGAGGTCGCCGGGCGGGCTGGCCACCTGCTTCAGGATCAGGTCCACCTCGGTGAGCCGAAGGGTGCGGAGGGCGTCGTCGTCCGTGCGGGACGGGAAGATCGAGCAGTCGCGGAGCGCGCGCAGCAAGCGAGCCCTGAGCGCGTCGTCCTCCGAGACGAGCAGGACGGTTCTCACGCCGGCACTCGGGGGCGAGTGGCCATCGGCACGGGAAACTCGATGGTGAAGGTGCAACCGGGCCGCCCGGCATTGTTGCGCGCGCGCAGAATGGCCCGATGCGCGTCCGCGATGGCCCGACAGATGGCCAACCCGAGGCCCGTCCCCTTGATCTTGGTCGTCACGAACGGATTGAAGACTCGTTCAAGGAGCTCGTCGGAAATCCCGGAGCCGGTATCCGAGACCTCGACGAGAAGGGTAGACCCGCCCCCGTCGGAGAGGTCGGCCACTCGTACCGTGAGCTCGCCGTCGGAGTCCATGGCTTCCAGGGCATTTAAGCACAGGTTCAAGAAAAGCTGCTCCAACTGAGACGCGTTGCCGAGGACCCGTCGCGGGCTGGCGTCGCCTACCCGGCGCAGGCGGATCCCCCGCGCGTCGAGCTGGGGTTGCAGGAGGTCGAGGGTGTTGCGGATAGGCACCGTGATGTCGACGGGCTCCATGGGCTGGCGAGAGGCGGAGGCCAGCGTCCGGAAGTGCTCCAGCAGCTCATCGATGCGGGCGATCTCGTGTCCCGCGACGCGCGAGAAGCTCTCCCGGAAGCCTGCGTCGTTGAAGCGGCTCGGCAGGAGCTGGGTGAACGTCTTGATGGCCACGAGCGGATTCCGGATCTCGTGCACCATCCCCGAGGCGATGGCCTCGATCGACGCGAGCCGTTCCGTGCGGCGGCGCTCGCGCTCCAGCTCCTTGAGGCGCGAGAGGTCACTGAAGACGGCCACCGCGCCCACCACGCCGCCCTGCGGATTCCGGAGCAGCGAGGTGGTGCACATGAGCGGCACCAGCTGGCCCGCCGCATCGGGCAGGGCGATCTCGACTTCGGACTGGGATTCGTGGCGCTCCAGCGCGGCCTCGAGCAGGCGAGCGAGCACGGGCGGGAGCTGCTCGATCCCGTGGCCGCACGTTCCGACCGCCGTGAGCCCGGTCAGCGTCTCCGCCGCCTTGTTGAAGACGGTGATCCGCCGTCGGGCGCCGACGACCACCACCCCGTTCTCGATGGTGGCCAGGGTCTTCTGCAGCTCTTCGTTGACCTGCACCACGCGCTGGTGCGTCTGCGCGTTGCGGATGGCGATAGCGGACTGGTGGGCGAGAGTCTGCAGCAGATCGGCATCATTGCTGAAGTACGGA
>DASYTI010000047.1 GCA_036002485.1 Candidatus Methylomirabilota bacterium
GAGCCTCGATCTCGGGCGCGGCGAGATCCTGGCCCTCATCGGGCCGAACGGCGCTGGCAAGTCGACGGCCTTCAACGTGATCACGGGCTTCCAGATTCCGGATGCGGGTCGCGTCGGCTTCGACGGGCAGGACATCACGACAATGGCGCCTTACCGGATCGCCGAGCTCGGGCTCGTGCGCATGTTCCAGCGGACCAGTATTTTCCCCGAAGCCCCCGCCCTCGACAATGTGCTGACGGCCTGCCATCGTCTCGCGCATAGACGCCTCTGGGAGCTTGTGCTGATGACGAGTGGGTACCGTCGTGAAGAGGAACACGTGCGCGCGCGCGCGCGAGCCATCCTCCACTTCGTCGGGCTCGACCACAAGGCGGAGGAGGCCGCGAAGAACCTCTCCTGCGGCGACCAGCGGCTGCTGGGTCTGGCCATCGCCCTGGCCCCCGACCCGTCCGCGTTGCTCCTGGACGAGCCGGCGGCGGGGCTCAATGCCGTCGAGACCGAGCGGCTCATGCGGTTGATCGAAGGCATACGGGGCCGGGGACTCTCCGTGCTCCTCGTCGAGCACGACATGAAGCTCGTCATGGGCCTCTGCGATCGGGTCGTCGTGCTCAACTATGGCCAGAAGATCGCCGAAGGCACGCCGGCCGAGATCCAGAGGCATCCCGAAGTGATCCGAGCGTACCTGGGCTCCGGAGAGATCTTTGCTCACTCTTGACGGCATCTCGGTCGCCTATGGCGCGGTGGAAGTGCTGCACGGGGTGAGCCTCCGCGTGGAGGCAGGCGAGCTCGTCTGCCTGCTCGGCGCCAATGGCGCCGGCAAGAGCACCACGGTGCGCGCGATCTCGGGGCTGCTCCGCCCGACGGCCGGCCGCATCAGCTTTCTGGGCGAGCGTCTCGACGGCCGGCCGGCGCATGCCGTGCTCGAGCGGGGCATAGCCCAGTGCCCGGAGGGACGCCGCATCTTCCCGGAGATGACCGTGCTCGAAAACCTGGGAATGGGCGCCTATGTCCGCGGCGGGCAGGGCGCGCGGCCCGAGGATCTCGAGCGCGTCTTTCATCACTTCCCGCGCTTGAAGGAGCGGCTCGGGCAGCTCGGGGGCACTCTCTCGGGCGGCGAGCAGCAGATGCTGGCCATCGCCCGCGCCCTCATGTCGGCTCCCAAGCTCCTGCTCCTGGACGAGCCGTCGCTGGGGCTGGCGCCGACCATGGTGGCCACGGTCTTTCAGGTCATCCACGAGATCCGCCGCCAGGGCGTGACCGTGCTCATGGTGGAGCAGAATGCCGCCCTGGCCCTTCAGATGGCGGACCGCGCCTACGTGATGGAAAGTGGATGCATCGCGCTCGAGGGCCCGGCCAAGGATCTCCTGCACAATGCCGAGGTCCGGCGCGCGTATCTCGGAGGCTAGCTCGGACTATGCGAGAAGACATGCCGCCGTGGGCACATCTGCCCCCTCACCCTGCCCTCTCCCCCGAGACGGGGGCGAGGGATATATACAGGCCTGAATTCTCTTCTTTGGATCCCTCTCCCCCATCGGGGGAGAGGGCCGCAGTTCGAGCTGAGCGGCGCAGCCGCGAGGCGAGGGCTGAGTAAATGAGGGGGCCAGGAAGCGGCTCGTGAATGATGCGCGCCAGGAGGCAGAAATGGTCAGGACGGGGGCGGAGTACATCGCGAGTCTCAGGGACGATCGCACGGTGTACATGCATGGCGAGCGCGTGCCGGACGTCACCGAGCACCCGGCGCTCTTGGGCGCGATCCGGAGCATCGCGGGCCTGTACGACCTCGCGGCGGCGTCCGAAAACCGGGACGTCATGACCTTCCCGTCACCAGCCACGGGCCAGCCGGTCAACATGTCCTTCCTGATGCCCCGGACGCCCGAGGATCTCGCGGCGCGCCGGCGGGCGCACCGCCTGTGGGCGGATGCCACCTTCGGGCTCATGGGTCGCTCGCCCGACCACGTGGCGGGCTTCATGACGGGCTTCGCCCTCTGCCCCGACCTCTTCGCGCGCGATGCCCAGCGTTTCGGCGACCATGTCGTGCGGCAGCACGCTTATCTTCGCGATCACGATCTCTACGCGGCCTATGTCATCATCCCGCCCCACATCGACCGCTCGAAGCCGGCGCACCAGCAGGAAGATCCGCACCTCTACGCTGGGGTGGTGGAGGAGCGAGGCGACGGCATCGTCATCACGGGCGCCCAGACCCTCGGGACGGGGGCCGCGATCTCCAACGAGATCTTCGTGAGCTCGATCGTGCCGCTCGGGCCGGGCGACGAGAACTACGCCCTCTCGCTGACGGTCCCGACGGCCTCCCCGGGCTTGCGCATGATCGTCCGCCGCCCCTATGCCGAGACCGCGCCCAGCGTCTATGACTACCCGTTGTCCTCGCGCTTCGACGAGACCGACGCGCTCGTGGTCTTCGACCGCGTGTTCGTGCCGTGGGAGCGCGTGTTCGTGTACAAGAACACCGCGCTCACCCGCGCCCAGTTCTACGAGACGCCCGCGCACGTGCTCGGCAATCACCAGGCGCAGATCCGCTTCGCCAGCAAGGCGCAGTTCCTGGCCGGCCTCGCCCTTCGTATCGCCGAGTCCATCGGCGTGGACAAGACCCCGCAGACCCAGACCATGCTGGGCGAGCTGGCAAGCTACTGCGCCATGTCGGCCGGGCTCGTCCTGGCCTCGGAGGCCGAGTGCGTCAGAGATCCTCGCGGCTTCGTCTCGCCGAGCCCGACCTATCTCTACGCGAACAACTGGCTCCAGGCGACGTACTACCAGACCATGCTGACCTATCTGAGAGAGCTGGCGGGCAGCGGGCTCCTCCAGGTGCCGGCCTCGTACAAGGATTACCTCAACCCGGAGATCGCCGGCGACCTCGAGCGCTACGTCCGCTCACCCGGGCTCAAATCCGTCGAGCGGACCAAGCTCTACAAGCTCGCCTGGGATCTCGTCGGCTCGGAGTTCGCGGGACGCCACCAGCAGTACGAGCTCTTCTACGCCGGGGCGCGCGGGCAGACGACGTCTATCCGGGCCTATCGCGCCTTCGACTTCGGCGCGGCGCGCGCCATGGTCGAGCGCTGCCTGGCGGGCTATGACCTGCCCGCCGCGCCGCCCGGCGACTGATCCGCGCCACCGCCATGATCAAGGACCGGCTCCTCGACGAGCTCAAGGCGAGGCAGGCAGATCTCTACGCCCTCTGCTCACGGCTGGTCCAGATTCCCAGCGAAAATCCGCCCGGCGATACCACCAAGCTCGCGGCCTTCATCCGCGACTACCTCGTCTCGCGCGGCATCGAGCCCGAGTGGCACGAGCCCATGGCGGGCCGACCCAATCTGGTGGCCAGCCTGGGGAGCGGCGGCCCCCGCGTCGTCCTGGCCGGCCATCTCGACGAGTTCCCGGCGGGGCAAGGATGGACCCGCCCGCCCTTCTCGGGCGCCGTCGAAGACGGACGGATCTGGGGACGCGGCGCGGGGGACATGAAGGCCGGGCTGGCCGTGGCCCTCACCATTGCCTCGCTGCTTCGCGGGATGGATGTGCCGCTCCGGGGGACGCTGACCCTCGCCTTCGCCTCGGACGAGGAGACGGGCGGGGTGTGGGGGACGCAATGGCTGCTCGCCAATGTCCCGGCCGTCCATGGCGTCGCCTGCCTCATCGGCGAATCGTCGGGCACCTGGTCGGCGGGCATAGGCGAGAAGGGGGTGCTCTGGCTCCGCCTGCGCGCGTCAGGGATCTCGGGCCATGCCGCGTATCGCCAGGGCACGAGCGCCATCGTCAGTCTGCGCGCGGCCCTCCGCGCTCTCGATCGCCTTCACGGCCGGCGCGGAAAGCCTCATGCCTCGATCGCTCAGGTGATGAGCCGTCAACGGCAGGCGGCGGAGCGTCGATGGGGTCCGGGGACGGGACGTCTCGCGAGCCGGCTCGCCGTCAGCGTGGGGACCTTGGAGGGCGGCGGGCAGGTGAATCTGATTCCGGAGTCCGCCATGGCCGAAGTGGATCTTCGCGTGCCGCCGGGACTGACCACGGCTCGCGTGGAGAAGGAAGCCCGACGGCTGATCAGGCAGGCGGCCCGCGGCGGCGTGGAGGTCGAGGTGTTCCATCACTGCGAGCCGTACGTCACCCCGCCGGATTCGCGGCTCGTCACGCTCGTGCGGGACAATGCGCGGCAGGAGAATGGTCGCCAGGTCCTGCCCGTGGTGCGCCTGGGCTATACCGACGGCCGCTTCTTTCGACGCGCGGGGATCCCCACCGTGGTCTACGGCCCCGCCGTCCACAACATGGGCGGCCCCGACGAGTCCATCGAGACGGCGGAGCTGCTGGAAGTCGCCCTCGTCCACGCGGGCGCCGTCCTCGACATGCTGGTGCCCGGAGGTCGGCGATGAGCGCGGAGTGGCGCGTGGCCGACATCAGCGTTCCCGCGGGTAAGATGATCCGTCACGGCCTCGAGCTGGTCGAGCTGCCCGACGGCACCCGGGTCAATCTGCCCCTGGCCCTGCTCAATGGCGCCCGGCCGGGCCGCACGTTCTATGTCGGCGCGGCGATTCACGGCGACGAGGCCAATGGCGTGGCCATCGTCAGCCGGCTCTTGACCTTGCTCGATCCCGCCGCGGTGGCGGGCCGGCTCATCTGCGTCCCCGTCCAGAACCCGCTCGCCTTCCAGGTCGACCACCGCGTGCCCGTCGGGCTCTATCTCAAGACGCCGCTCGACCAGGCGCCTATCGACCCGTGGACCACCTTCCCGGGCGATCCCGCGGGCAACGTCACCGAGCGGCTCTCGCATCGCCTCTTCTCGCTTATCCAGGGATGCGACGCCGCGGTGGACATCCACACGCCCACCCGCGGCGGGCGCTATGTCCCCATCACCATCCTGCCGCATCCATCCCTGCCGGCCTATGGCCAGGCGGAGGCGCTCGGGCGCGCCTTCGGCTCGGGCTATATCATGGCGGCCGACCAGGGCATGTACGTGCGCGACGGCATCCTCTGCGTCGAGGCCACGCGGGCCGGCGTGCCGTGCTTCACCTTCGAGATCGGCGAGGGCGGCCGTGTCGAGGAGGAGGCGACGGAGACGGGCCTGCGCTGCGTGCTGAATGTCATGCGGCACCTCGGCATGCTGCCCGGCGCTCTCGAGCCGCCGCCGACCAGTATCCGGATGCGCGCCTTCCTGGGGTTCCGCGCCAACCGGGCCGGCCTGCTGATCACGGACGTGAAGCTGGGCGACAGGGTCAAAACCGGCGCAACTCTCGCGCGCATCCACAGCATCTACGGCGATCTGCTCGAGACGATCACGGCCCCCCGAGCCGGCATCTTCGTCCGCTCCACGACCTTCTCCGCCGTCGTGAGCGGCGAGCGCGTGGCCACTCTTGGGCTCGAGTAGATCGCCGGGAAGGTCGCAGGATGGTACCTTGTGCGTCTCACGATGCAGTCCACCCAGGAGGACTCTATGGCACTGAGGGAGAAGCTCGACAGTATCCGGGAGATGGCCAAGACACGGATCCCCCCCGAGGCTCGGGCGACCATGGAGCGGAGCATCGAGCAGCTTCGCGCGTCCGGGATCATGACTCGCGTGGCCAAGGTCGGCCAACCGGCCCCGGACTTCACCCTTCCCAACGCGGCCGGCCAGGAGGTGAGCCTGAAGGCGTTGCCGGCGCGAGGGCCGGTCGTCCTGTCGTTCTACCGTGGCCGCTGGTGACCATACTGCAACGCAGAGCTGGAGGCTCTGCAGCAGGCCCTGCCCGAGATCACGGCTGCTGGGGCTACCCTGGTGGTCATCTCGCCCCAGGTCGCGCGCACGCCGCGTGAGACCGAAGAGCCGAAGCCGTTCTCGTTCGAGATGCTCCGTGACTTCGGCAACCGGGTGGCGGAGGCGTACGGCCTCGCCTTCACGCTTCCCGACGATCTCCAGGCCATCTATCAGAAGTTCGGCATCGACTTGCCCCGGGGCAACGGGGATGGCACCTGGCGCCTGCCTATCCCGGCCCGCTTCGTGATCGACCGCGAGGGCATCATTCGCGCGGCGGACGCCGATCCCGACTACACGCGCCGGCCGGAGCCTTCGCAGACGGTGGAGGCGCTCAAGACACTGCGAGCCTGATGGCGGTCGCGCTCAATCCGGCCTTGAACAGCTCACGCGAGGAGCGATCATGACGACCGTGCCCGAAGGACTCGACCCCCAGATCCAGACGCGTGAGATCGTCTTCGATGCCGACGTCAGCATGGTGACGCCGTTTCTCAAGATGGCCACGGTGAGTCGTGGGGGCACCGGCCATATGACCTTCGCCTGCGACGAAGGGCCGAGCCTCGGGGGCCTCGGCTCGGCCCCCACGCCGCTCATGTACTTCAGCGCCGCCCTCGCCTTCTGACTCATGACCCAGGTGTCCCGGTACGGGCACATGCTCAAGGTCACGGTGAACGGGATGCGGATGCGCGTGACCGCGCGTTACGGGGTGGAGGGCTCCGTGCTCAACGACACGATCCAGGGCCGGATGCTGGGCGCCGAGACCACCCTGGAGATCGACTCCCCAGACCCGCCCGCGCAGGTGGCCCGAGTCGTTCGCAACGCGGAGCGCGGCTGCTTCGTCATGCAGGCGCTCTTGCAGCCGGTTCCCATCACCGGGCGCACCCTGCTGAACGGCGCTCCGCTGGCCGGGTAAGAGTCGGCGAGCGTACTCGAAGCCCGGGGGGCGGCGGGATGGGCCACGTCAGGCCCTCCGCCACATGCTCCACGCGAGCGGGATCCCGCCGACGCCGATCAGCAGACCATCGATGATGCGCACGGGTTTCGGCAAGAGGGGCAGCCACAGAGCGAGGCCGATGGCGAAGACGAAGCCGGCCCAGACGGGAAGCTGCCGGCTGCGTCGTATGGCGAAGGCGAAGTTGAAGGCGCCCACCGCGAGGAATACCAGGCCGAAGAGGAGCACAATCGTCATCGGTCCGCGATAGGTCAGGGAGATCACCGGCGCCAGCCCCGTGGCCCCGTCCAGGTGAAGCTTGCCGATGACCGGCATGGTGAACGCCTCCACGCCAAGGGCCGGCAGGATGAGGGCGACTCCCATCATGCCCCACAGGAGGCCGCGGAAGGCGCGCGGCTCGGTCTCCGTGCCGACAAGGAGCGCGTAGAGCGCGAGCATGCCGCCGAGCAAGAGGACGAAGCCGAGCGTCGCGAGGTAATGAGAAAGCACCCAGGCCACGGAGGCGAAGGCCGGGCTCGCCTCCGCCATCGTCTCCTCGGGGGCGAAGATGTTCATCCGGAAAAAGGGCCGGGCGAGCGGGAAGACCATCAACAGGAGCGCGGACAGGCCAAGGCCGAGGGCCCCGAGACGGATCCGGTCGTGGTGCGCGGTCTGCATGGCCAACCTCCCTGGGTGATTGGTGGACATCACGGGCACGGCGGGAAGATGACGGGAGGGCGTGAAGCGGGTGTGTAG
>DASYTI010000048.1 GCA_036002485.1 Candidatus Methylomirabilota bacterium
GCGAGTGTACGGCCGGGCGGAGGCGATCCAGCTCCTGCTCACGTTTTCGATCTTCCTGATCCTGGACGATCTGATGAAGCTCATCTGGGGAACCAAGCCGTTGTTCGTCAGCGAGCCCTACACGCTCCTCGGGGAGTTCTCTCTCTCCGGCATTCGGTATTCCTGGTACCAGGTGCTGCTCATCGCGGTGGCCATCCTCTTCGGCGGGGCACTGGTCTGGGCAGTGCGCGGCACCCGCATCGGGAAGATTGTCGTCTCGGTCATCAACGATCGGGAGATCAGCCAGGCCATCGGCATCAACGTGAACCGCATCAACATGCTCTCCTTCACCCTGGGGGCCTTCTGTGCCGCCCTCGGGGGGGCCCTGATCGCTCCGACCATCGCCGTGGCGCCGGGCTTCGCCGTGGACGCCACGGTGCTCGCCTTCGCGGTGATCGCCATCGGGGGCATGGGAAACCTCGAGGGGGCAGCTCTCGGAGCGCTGATGGTGGGGCTGCTGCGAGCCATGGCCGTCCACCTCCTGCCGGAGGCCGACCTGGTGGTGATTTACCTGGCCATGATCGTGGTCCTCGTCATCCGCCCGCAGGGGCTCTTCGGCGAACTGCAGCTCCGGAGGATCTGACGGATGGATGCCAATCGGCTCCCGCTGGTCCCCACGGCAGGGGCGGTGTTCCTCCTTGTCGTCCCCTTCATCTTGCCGGACTGGATGAAGTTCATCGTCACGCTGGCCATGGCCAAATTCGTGGCCGTGCTGGCGGTGGCGCTCTTTCTCAGGGCCAACTTGGTGACCTTCGGCCACGCCATGTTCTATGCCGTGGGCGCCTATGTGGTGGGCTTCGGGGTCAAGTGGTTTCGCTTCCACGACATGGTGGTGCTGCTCCCGCTCGGGGCTCTGTTGGGCGCCGGGGTGGCGGCCCTCGTCGGCCTGGTCATGGCCCGGTACCGCGAGGTGTTCTTCGCCATGCTCAACCTGGCCTTCTCCATGATGCTCTACGGCGTCCTTCTCAAGCTCTACTGGCTCACCGGCGGGACCGACGGGCTGGGCGTGGGGGTGCCCACGTTTCTCGGGTACGCGCCGACGAGGGAGCACCTCCGGGACTTCCTCTACTACACGACGCTGGGTGTCGCGGGAATCGTCATCTACGTGGTCTATCGTTTCCTGGCGTCCCCCCTCGGATTCTATCTCCGGGCCCTGGCGGACAACGAGATCCGCATCGAATACTCTGGCCAATCGGCGCGGCGCGTCCTGTACATCACCTACATCGTTTCCGGCGCGTTGGGCGGGGTGTCCGGGGTCCTGGCCGCCTTCACCGTCGGGCACATCGTGCCGGAGTATTCCTTCTGGATCCAGTCCGGCGACTTTGTCTTCGTGGCGATCCTGGGGGGGTATGGGAGCGTCGTCGGTCCCCTGATCGGCTCCGTCGCTTTCGAGTTCATCCGTACCTACGCCTCCAAGTACTTCCCGAACGAATGGCAGATGACCCTCGGCATCATCATGCTCGCGATCATCCTCTTCCGCCCCGGGGGACTCTGGGCCATCTACGAGTCCCTGGCGGCCCGGTTCGGGAAGCGGACGAGCGAGGGGCAGCGTGCCTGAGGCGTCGGTCCTGAGAACGATCGACCTGACCAAATCCTTCGGGATGGTCACGGCGGCCGATCGGATCAACGTGGAGATTCGCGCAGGCGAGCTGGTCGGCATCGTGGGAGCGAACGGGTCAGGCAAAACCACGTTCCTGAACTTGATCACCGGCTATCTGACGCCCGAAGGCGGTCGCATCCTGCTGATGGGGGAGGACCGCACCGGGCTGCCGCCCCGAGTGATCACCAGGCTCGGGATTGCCCGCTCGTTCCAGATCCCTCAGCTCTACACCAACATGAGCGTCCTGGACAGCATCCTGCTCTCGCTGGCGGCTCAGGCGGACAAGGTCGGCTTCTGGCGGCCTCTCTACCGGCCACCGTGGACGGACGAGGGCATGGAAGCCCTCGAGCGATTTGGCCTCAAGGCCTACGCCCAGCGGCCCGTCAGCGAGCTGCCGGAGGGCGGGCGGAAGCTGCTCGACATCGCCCTCTCTTTCGCGCTCAAGCCGAAGCTCCTCCTGATGGACGAGCCCACGAGCGGGGTCAGCACCAAGGACAAGTTCCAGATCATGGACACCCTCATCAAGGTCGTGCAGGAAAGCCGCCTCACGACGATCTTCGTGGAGCACGACATGGAAGTGGTGCAGCGCTACGGCCAGCGGGTGCTGGCCTTCAACGACGGTCGGGTCATTGCTGACGGGAGGCCGGAGGCGGTGCTGGCGGATCCGGACGTGCGGAAAGCTGTTCTGGGTCGGGTGTAAGGATGCTCAACGTCGAGAGGCTCCACGTGAGCATCAAGGGGTTCCCCATCCTCCGAGGGGTCACCCTGGAAATCTCGGCAGGAGGCCTGGTTGGTCTGGTGGGCCGCAACGGCGCCGGAAAGACGAGCACCCTGAAGGGGATCCTGGGTCTGGTGCCGGTGACGGGCGGACGCATCGCGCTGGACGGTACGGACCTCTCGAAGGTGCCCGCGCACAAGCGCGCCCCGCTGGGGATCGGCTACATGCCCGAGGATCGACGGCTCATCGGCGCCTTGACGGTCGAGGACAACATCCTGATGCCGGCCTGGGCCACGGGGCGCGCGGATGAGCGCCAACGGCTCACGTACATCTACGACATCATGCCTGACGTGCCGCCGCTGGCCCGCCGTCGGGCCTCGACGCTCTCTGGCGGCCAGCAGAAGATGGCGGCGCTGGCCCGGGCGGTCATGACTGGCACGAAGCTCCTACTCCTGGATGAAGCGTTCGAAGGGCTCTCCCCCGCCACCGGTGAGAAGTTCGCCCGCACCATCCAGGCGCTCCAGCGCGAGGGGCTGGCCATCCTCATCGCCGAATCCGACGACAAGCGTCTCGACTTCGTCGACACCATCTACACCATCGAACGCGGTGAGATCGTCGAGCCTACTGGCGCCGTCCCGACTCGCGGATGAGCAGAATCACGCGGCCCCGAATCCGAGTGAGGCGCGCCGGACATATGCGAGAAGCATTCTGAAAAGGGGAGGGCTGACCATGGGTCGCCTGCGCGCGTCGCTGGCTGGGATGGTGGCGCTGCTGGGGGGGCTGGCCTCGCCGGTGTCAGCCCTCGACACGCCCAACGAACGGATCACGCTGGTGGGGCTCACCGGCGTCCACGTGGTCGTCTACCATGTCGGCACCGAGGGCGACCGAGACGGGCTGGCGCAATCGAGCCTTCAGGCCGAACTGGAGCAGCGGCTGCGCCTCGCCGGGCTCCGGCCCCTGGGTGCGACTGAAGCGCTCAGATCCGCGGGCCGGCCGACCCTCGAGCTCCGACTGGACCTGGCAAGATCGCGGCACGCGACTCAACTCTACGTCTACAGCGTCCAGCTGGCGCTGCGACAGCAGATTCAGCTCGCGCGAGCCCGGACTCTCGAATCGTTCGCCATCACGTGGAGCGAGCCCCCGGAAGTCGGCACGGTCGAGCCCGCCCACCTCTCTGTCGTCCTGGACGCCATGCGCGCCAAGGTGGACCAGTTCCTCGCTGCCTGGCGGGCCGCCAACCCGGACTGATTGCTGAACTGGTTCGTGCTCGGAATCGTGACGATCTCGTATCTGGTCGGCGCCGCCTGAACCAGTAGAGCCAGATCGTCCATGCGAGTGTTTCACACGGTGCGCGAGGCGAAGGACTTCTTCATCTCGCGGATCGTGGAGCAAGCGAACCGAGAGCATCATCCCCTGTCGGATCTCGAAACACGGATGCTGTACTTCACGGAGACGGGGCCGGAGGCATCATCCGGTCTCATGGAGAGCGCGGCGGAGTTCGAGGCCACCCACGACGACGCCAAGTACGAGCAGATGATCGCCGGGCTGCTGAATCGGGCGTATCGGGCAGACCTCGAGCGGGCCAGGCAGGGCAGAGAGGACGATCCCAGGCTAGTCTATCGGCAGGCGCTCGACCTCCTGAGAACCGAGGACCACTACCTCACCATCATGATCGAGCAAGGCATCGGCGACAAGCTCAGCTGGGGCGGCTGGCTGAGAAAATTTCTCGGCATCACGTAACCTGAGCCCATGAGCCACTTCTTCGCGTACCTCTTCAGGATGAAGTTCATCCGGCGCTGGGGGCTCATGTACAGCACCTACCCGGAGAACGTCCAGGAGCACAGCCTGAGGGTGGCCCAGATCGCCCACGCCCTCGCCGTCATCCGCAACCGGCTGTTCGGCGGCGACGTCAATGCCGAGCGCACGGCCGTGCTCGCCCTCTACCACGACGCGAGCGAGGTCCTCACGGGCGACCTGCCCACCCCGGTCAAGTACTTCAATCCCGACATCGCCGTCGCCTACCGCGCCATCGAGAAGATCGCGAGAGACAAGCTGGTGAGCATGGTCCCCGATCCGCTGCGCGGCGCCTATCAGCCCTACTTCGAGACCCAGGCGTCGGATCAAGAGCTGCTCGAGCTGGTGCGGGCCGCGGACAAGATCTGCGGATACATCAAATCCCTGGAGGAGATCTCGACGGGCAATGCGGAGTTCGTCCAGGCGGAAAAAGCCCTGCGGGCGGCCATCGAGAAGATTACGCTTCCTGAGGTTCGCTACTTCATGGATACCTTCGTGGCGAGCTTCCGCCTGACCCTCGACGAGCTCAAGTAGAGCGACGCCGGGCCCAGGCGCGGCGCTAGGTCCCCGTGCTCCCGAAGCCGCCCTCGCCCCGGCTCGAGTCGGGCAGCCGCTCCGTCTCGACGAGGCGCGCCTGAGCGACGGGCTGGATGACGAGCTGGGCGATGCGCTCGCCACGCTCGAGGGTGACCGGCTCAGCGCCGTGGTTGATCAGGAGAACCTGGATCTCTCCGCGATAGCCCGCGTCGACCAAGCCGGGAGCGTTGAGCACGGTGATGCCGTGCTTGAGGGCGAGGCCGGAGCGCGGCAGGACCAGGCCGGCATGCCCCTCGGGAATGGCCAGACGCAGGCCGGTCGGCACGACGCCGCGCTCGCCGGGCTTGAGGGTGACCGACTGGGCCGCGCGCAGATCAAGCCCCGCATCGCCCGGGCGCGCATAGGCGGGCAGGGGGGGGCTTGCCTCGTCGCGACGGGCGGGAATGTCCACGCGCTCAGAAGAGCTCGAACGCCACGTGGTACTCCTTGGCCAGAACCTCGAGCTCGCGCACGACCACATCGGTCAGCGGGATGCCATCGCGCAGCCGCTCCGTCTTGCGCCGGAACTCGAGCTGGCCGGCCACCAGGATCTCCTTGGTTTCGCCCGCGGTCTCCGAGGTCTTGATGTGGCGCACGAGCCGATCGACGCGGGCGCAGAACTGGTCGAGCGGCATGAAGGCCTCCGGATTGATCGTCATGTAGAACCCGCTGGTGACGAGCGGCTCCTTGCCGAAATCCTTCATGGCGGGCACGTCGCGGCCGAAGAGCCCGCCCGAGAGCACCCCGCCCAGCACTTCCACGATCGTGGCGAGCCCGAAGCCCTTGTACCCGCCCGCCCACTGGAGAAATCCGTGGAAGATGGCCTCGTGCGGGTCCGTGGTGGGCACGCCGTGCCGGTCGAGCGCCCAGTCGGCGGGGATGGGCGCGCCCTTCTTCCCCGCCTGTCGCAGCTTGCCCGCGGCCACGATGGATGTCGCCATGTCGAGAACGATGGGCTCCTCCTGGCCCGCGGGCACCGCCACGCTGAAAGGATTGGTGGCGAGGGTCGGTGTCTTGCCCCCATAGGGTGGCAAGATGGTCGGGCCGTTGTTGCAGGAGAGCCCGATCAACCCGCGCTGCGCCGCCATCATCGGATAGAAGCCCACCATCCCGGTATGGGTCACGTTGCGCGCGGTGACGCAGGCGATCCCGGCGCCTCGCCCCTTGTCGATGGCCATCTCCATGGCCTGGCGGGCGACCACGATGCCGAAGCCCTGGTCGCCCTCGAGCATGGCCGTGGACTCTGTCTCGCGGAGGACCTGGATCTTCGGCCGTGGATTGAGGAGCCCGAGGCGAATCATGCTGATATAGCCGGCGACCCTGGTGGAGCCATGGGACTCGACCCCGCGGAGATCCGCCTCGACGAGCACCTCGGCCACCGTCGCCGCGTCTGCGGGCGGCGCGCCCGCGGCGGTGAACAGGCGCCCAATCAAAGCCCGGAGCGGCTCGGGCTTCACGTGCCGCACGGCGCTGTCCCGAGAGTCCTCCGGCTTGGTCACCCTATCTCCTTTGATGCCCGGGCCCATGGCCCTGAATGCGGCGATGAGTCGAGACTAGCAGAAGCCGTGAGCGGAACGTATGCCTGAGTCGCCCCTCGTTTACCGGGCGGCCGCCCCGTGTATCCGACTTGAGTCGTTGACGGTTTCATCGCGCCTCCCGACACTCTGGCCATGCTCGCCCGGGTGCGCTCGGCGGCCGTCTTTGGGATCGAGGCGGCCGACGTCTCCGTGGAAGTGGACGTCACCCCGGGCCTGCCCTCCTTCACCACGGTGGGGCTGCCGGATTCCGCCGTGCGCGAGAGCCGCGACCGCGTGCGCGCGGCCATACGCAACGCGGGCTTCGAGTTCCCCGTGGAGCGCATCACGGTCAACCTCGCCCCCGCCGAGCTCCGCAAGGAAGGCGCCGTCTTCGATCTGCCCATGGCCCTGGGAATCCTGTCGGCCACGGGACTCGTGAAGCCGGGGCGCCTCGAGGACACGGTCATCCTGGGCGAGCTCTCGCTCGACGGCCAGGTCCGCGCCGCGCGGGGCGTGCTGCCCGTGGCCCTTCATTGCCGGCGCGCCGGCATCGCGCGGCTTCTCGTCTCCGCGGCCAACGCCGCCGAGGCTGCCGTGGTCAGTGGTCTCGCCGTCATTCCCGTCGAGACCATCCACGACGCCGTCGAGTACCTGAATGGCGAGCGCGACATCGTGCCGCAGCAGCCGGAGAGCGAGGGCTGGGCCTCGGAAGACGGCTCGGACCATCTCGACCTCGGGGATGTCCGCGGCCATGCGCACGCCAAGCGAGCGCTCGAGATCGCCGCGGCCGGTGGACACAATATCTTGATGCTGGGGCCGCCCGGCTCGGGCAAGACCATGCTGGCCCGCCGGCTGCCCACCATCCTGCCTCCGCTCTCGCTCGACGAATCGATCGAGGTCACCGCCGTGTGGAGCGTGGCGGGTCTCCTGCCCGCCGGC
>DASYTI010000049.1 GCA_036002485.1 Candidatus Methylomirabilota bacterium
GATGTGGAGCAGCTCCTCGTGCTTGAAGGGCTTGGCGACGTAGTCGAAGGCGCCCTTCTTCATCGCCGAAAGCGCCGTCTCCACCGACGCGTAGGCGGTGATCATCATCACCACCAGCTCGGCGTCGATCTTCTTGAGCTCTTCGAGGACGTCTATGCCGCCCATGTCCGGGAGCATCACATCCACGATGGCGGCGTCGAAGCCGTGGCGCCGGGCGAGGGCCAGGCCTTCGGCGCCGTCCTCGGCCAGTGTCACCTTGAAGCCCGCCTCGCCCAGGAGGGAGTTGAGGACGTCCCGCATCACCTCTTCGTCGTCGACGACGAGGATGGACTGCCCGCTCATGCTGGACATTATCTCTCGGCGGCTTCCGCGACGCTCAGGGCGGGCAGGGTGACCTGGAACGTCGTGCCCTGGCCGGGGGCGCTGTCGACGAAGATCGCCCCGCCGTGCTCCTGGAGGATCCCGTAGGAGACGGAAAGCCCCAGGCCGGTGCCCCGTCCGATGCCCTTGGTGGTGAAGAACGGGTCATAGATCCGCTTGATGTCCTCGCGCTTGATGCCCACACCCGTATCCTTCACCTCCGCCACCACCGCGTCCTCCTCGGCATGCGTGGCGAGCGTCAGCCAGCCCCCGCGCGGCATCGCGTCCCGCGCGTTGAGGACCAGGTTGAAGAACACCTGCTGCAGACGGTTCTCGTTCCCACGCACGGCGGGCAGATCGGCGGACAGCTCCTTGCGTATCTTGATCCGCGCCGTGCGGAGCTGGTGCTCCAGCAGGGAGAGCACGTCGAGGATCACGCGGTTCACGTCGACGGATTCCAGCTCGGCTCGCCCGGAGCGCGAGAAGTTGAGCAGGTTGTTGATGATCTTGGCCGCCCGGAAGGTCTGCTTCTCGATCTTCTCGAGGAGACCCGCCCGCGGGTCGCTCGGGGGAACCTGTCCGCGGAGCATCTGGGTGTAGGAGGAGATGCCGGCCAGGGGCGTGTTGACCTCGTGGGCCACGCCCGCGGCGAGCAGGCCGATGGAGGCCATCTTCTCGGAGTGCTGGAGCTGCTCCTCGAGCCGGATGCGGGCGGTCACGTCGTCGACGATGAGGATCATGCCCCAGCGCTCGCCGCCGACCTGGAAGGGCGCCACCGAGACGTTCACCATCAGGCCGCGGCCGTCCTCCGTGGGGAGGTGGAGCTTGTAGATGTTGGCGATCTCGTGGTCTCCCGCCCGTCCGGGCGCCAGGCTCCCCTTGAGCGCCTCCCGGAAGGAGCCCGGGAAGATCTCGTCCAGCCCCCGTCCCAGCACCGCCGCCCGCGGCTTGCCGTAGAGGGCCTCCATCGCCCGGTTCCAACGGGCCACCCGGCCCTGCAGGTCGAGGACGAGGATGCCCGAGTCGAGGCTCTCCAGGATGCTCTCGTTGTAGTCCGTGAGCTGCTGCAGCTCGTCGGCCTTCTCCCGCAGGCTGCGGTAGAGCCGGCCGTTCATGAACGCGGTGGCGGCCTGGCCGGCCAGGGCCTGCAGCAGGTCCACTTCCTCGCTGTTGAGCGGATCGGCGCCCTCCTTGCGCCCCACGCCGAGGATGGCGATCAGCTCGCCCTTCACCCGGCAGGGGAAGTAATAGGCGAGGTTGAGGGGGCCCGCCTCCGGGAGCTCGTCGGCGAGCGCCTCCGCGTTGACGGGCCCGCCCGCGTCCAGCCGCTGCCGCAGGGGCCCGTCCGCCGGCAGCCTCCGCGAGCGCGCGGCCGGCTCGCATCCCCGCGAGCGGAAGATCGCGAAGCCGCCGTCAGGACCGGGAAGGAAGACGGCCAGCGAGGACACTCCCAGCGCCGACCCCACTCCCTCCAGCAGCCGCTCGGCCATGCGAGCGAGGTCGAGATCGGCGTTCAGGTCCTGGGACAGGCGCAGGAGCGCCTTGCGCGAGCTGTAGCGCTCGCGGAAGAACAGGCGGTCGATCCCCTCCTGCACGCGGCTCTTGACGGGCGTGAACAGGAGGATGACCACCACCGTGCAGAGCACGGCCACCAGCATGACGTGCGGCTCGTCGTCCCCGGCCAGCGTCGCCTGGAAGAGGCTCACGGCCGCCAGGCAGATCCCGATGATGGCCGCCGTGGCGAGGATGTACACGAGGGTACGCCGGAAGATCAGCTCGACGTCCATCAGCCGGTACTTGACGACCGCGTACGCCAGCGACAGCGGGATGAGGGCGAGGGGGACGAAGCCGGCCAGCTCCATGGCCGCCCGCGGCGGCCGTCCCAGGACGAAGGGAATCGCGTAGAACACGAAGAAGGGAAGCACGCCCGCGCCCGTGCCCCACACGAGCCACTGCATCTGCTTGCGCACGGTGAGGCTCTTCGCCCGGCGATAGGAGCTGAGCAGGATCACGAACGAGACGGCGAAGAGGACGGCGAAGTAGAGCGGCTTCCACCGGTCGATGGCGGCCGTGATCTGCCAGAGCGCATCGCTCCCGTTGGTCGCGACGAACAGGACCTGGCTCGCCACCGCCGCGCCCGCCAGGGCAAGGGCGGGCATGTAGGCGGCGGGGATCAGCCAGCCCCGCGAGTGCGCGAGGCGGCGCTCGGGGAAGGAGAGGCAGAAGTGCAGGAAGACGACGGGCAGGAACAGGATGGCCAGCGTGTCCGACCACAGCAGCGTCCAGTCGGCGAGGTTCAGCTTACCCGTGTACGACGTGGAGTACATGAGGAAGAAGAGCAGGCAGATCGCGTAGAAATGCAGAGCGGCCCGATCGGGCGGCCGTCGCAGCATCACGATCGTTCCCACCACCAGGCTGAAGAAGCCGAAGAGCGACAGGTAGTAGAAGAGCGTGACGTTACCCTTGGAGAGAGGCCTCACCGTGACCTCGAAGCTCCGGCGCTCGTCCGCCCGCAGCAGCGAGTAGGCCAGGCGCGTGCCCGGTGCGGTCCGGGACAGACGCTGCTGGACCTGCTCGGGACGCGGCACCTCCTCGCCTTCGAGGGCGAGGAGCACATCGCCCGTCCGGACGCCCGCCAGTGCCGCCGGGCCACCGGGAGCGACCCGGCCCGCGACCAGGCCCTGCGGAGCCGCCTTCCAGAAGACCCCGTCGTCCATGAGGCGCCACGTGGCCTTGAGGAAGATGTTGTAGAGCCCGAGGCTCGCGAGGAGCAGGGCGACGAGCACGAAGGCCGCGTTGCGCACCCGAGCCCGCTTCATCGGCATTCGCTGGTGCCCAGCGGGCGATTCCACGGTGGCTCCTCGCTCCCTTGCGGCTGCGATCGAATCCACTGGCCCGGTGCAAACGGCATGCCCATCAAACGCTCCGGAAGGAGAAACGAAACTCTGCCCCTGCAATAACTTCGACTTGGGCTACGAATGCTGAATCCATTCGCGCGGATCGCCGATCCAGAAACCTGGATGGCCCTGGGGCTCAGAAGCGGACCGAAATCCCCCCGAGCACTCGCGTCGGCGGATTGACTACCGCCAACTCGTCCAGCACGGCTCCTTCCGACGTCTCGTAGAACAGGTTGCGGACGGCGAGGAGGACGTCCCACTCCGCCCGCGTGATCCGGCCCACGAAGGGAAGACCCTGGCTGAGCTGGACGTCGAAGCGGTGGTTCGTGGTGGAGGGCCGACGCGTCCGGTCGCCGTCGGGATTCAGATGGATGATGCGGTAGAAGGCCACGACGCGCGTTCCGGTCTCGTCGATGGAGGTCTCGAGACGCGTGGCCAGGTCGTGGAAGCCGCTTCCCTCGGCGGCGAAAGCGGCCGGCACGACGGACAACCCCGCCGGCGCTTCGCGCGAGCTGCGACCGAAGCGATAGGAGACCGAGCCGCTCATCAGGCCGCCGAAACGGCGGGCCACGGTCAAGCCCATGCCCCGCACGGCCGTGTCGCCGAGGTCGGAGATGTGGAGGGCGCGCGCGGAGCGAGGGCCCTGGTAGGAGTTTCCGAGCTGATGGTTCACGTTTTCGTAGAACGTGTGGGCGCCTATGGTGGTGGGGCCGAAGCTCTGGTCCACCGCCAGCTCGAGCCGTGTCGCGCGCTCAGGCCGCAGCGAGTCGTCGATGAACGCAAAGGCCACGGCGGGCGCGGTGGCCAGGGTGGACAGCGTCAGCAGGTCCCCCCCGGGGGCGAGTGTGCGCGCCTCGACGGTCGCGGTGATGCGGCTGTGATCCTCCCCGAGGACCACGACCGAAACCTGCGGATCGAAGTGGTTGGAGTCACGCAGGAAGCCGATGTAGCTGAATCGGCCACCGAGCCGCGTGGTGACCTTATCGGCGATCTGCCACTCATCCGCGAGGAAAGCGGCGCCGACGCCGTGCCCGCGGGCCGGGGACCGCTCGCCGGGAGCGAACGGCCGCAAGGGCCGGGTGCCGTAGCCCATGCCCGCTTGCATCGTGTGTCCGCCGCCCGGCTCGAACACGAACTCGGCCGCCATGCGCCAGCTCGCGCTCTGGCTCTCGGCCACCAAGCCGCCGAGGCTCCACTGGCCGGCATTGGCAATCCGTCCCTTGAGCCGGAGAACGCTGTAGCTGTTGGCGGGCTCGAGCCCGTCTTCGGCGGGGATGGGGTTGGCCATCACCTCCACGGTGCCGACCAGGTCGGGCACCAGCGACGCAAGCAGCCGCGACGGCTCGGGAGCAGTGGCGTCGGTCGTGGCCCCCACGGCTTCCGGCTCGCGGGTCTCCAGAACCGACCGCCGCTTGTGCCGCAGCAGCCAGCGCAGCTCCGCGAGCGAGGGCGCGTCGTCCTTGCCTTCGGCCTGGGCCCTGGCTTCGGCCACCGCCGCCGCTTTCTCGTCTCCGACCGGTGTGAGGCTGACCGTGAAGTTCGCTTCACGGTTCGGAAGCACGGTGATGTGGTGCGCCGGCGCCGGCAAGTGACCGGAACCCAGGGCCCGGAGCGTGTAGGAGCCCGCGGGCACCGAGGGGAGCGAGAAGCGACCGGCGGCGTCGGAGAGGGCTACGAGGCCTGCCCCGCCCACGCCCCTGCCAAAGAGCGAGATCACCGCGCCCGCGACCGGCGCCCCGCGGGTGTCCTCGACGAGCCCGGTGAGGCCGCCCTCGGCGAGGCTGGCCGCAGAGGCGGTCCTCGCCAGGAGCGCGAACAGAAGGACTGATGTGCTACGGGACAAGCGACCGAGCTTCAAAGAGCGCTCCTGCTGTTTCACGCTAGCAGGCCCCCGCAACCCTGTCAAGACTGGTCTTTTCTATGCTATAAGACGTGTTCGCGCAACGCTATAAGACGTGTTCGCGCAACAGGATCCTTTCCCGGCACAGGAGTCCGTCCGCTAGACGGAGGACGGATCCTAGAGCGGCTCTTCGGGCCGCGCAGGAGAATGCAACGTGGGTACGTGTCTTCGGGTCCTCATTTTAGGAGCGTGTCCTCCATAGTTACCGGGACACGCTCCTAGCCCTATGAGCAAGATCATCGACGTGACCGTACCCCTTTCGGCGGACCTGCCTGTCTGGCCCGGCGACCCGGCCTTCCGGCTGGAGTTCACCCAGCGCATGGCCGACGGCCAGCACTGCAACCTGAGCCGCCTGAGCCTGGGCTCGCACGCGGGGACCCACGTCGACGCCCCCTTCCATTTCGTGGCCGACGGGACGACCGTGGACGAGCTGCCGCTCGAGATCCTGATCGGCAAGGCCCGCGTCGTCACCGTGCCCGTGCGCGATGCGATCGGTCGCGAGCACCTCGAGGCGCTCGACCTGCGGGACGACATCCGGCTGCTCATCAAGACGCGCAACTCCGGAGCGCTGCGCCAGCCGAGGTTTCACGAGGATTTCGTCTACCTGACCGCCGACGCGGCGACGTACCTGGCCCAGGCGGGCCTCAAGCTCGTCGGCATCGACTACCTTTCGATCGATCGCCACGCGAGCAAGGACCATCCCGCCCATCACACGCTGCTCGAAGCGGGAGTGGTGGTGGTGGAGGGGCTGGACCTCTCCCAGGTCGAGCCGGGCGAGTACGACATGACGTGCCTTCCCTTGCGGGTCGCAGGGGCGGAC
>DASYTI010000050.1 GCA_036002485.1 Candidatus Methylomirabilota bacterium
AGCGTCGCGGACGCGATGGCGTGGGATCCGGAGTTCGTCAATCCGAACATCGACGCCATCGTCATGACCTACGGGTACATGCGGAACTACGAGGACCGCGTCCGGCGCGCAGTCAACACACCCGACCAGCAGGGCCACTGCGCGCTGTGGCAGGGCGGCATGGAGCCCAACATCCCGGTGGGCTCGGAGCGGGGCGTCGAGAACGGGATGAAGCGGGCCGTTGCCGGCGCCGAACGCGAGCAGCGTGAAGGTGCCTCCGGCAAGTGGGTCGCCCACTGGAAGATGGTGCACATCGTCAGGCCCGTCTGGGAGAAGGCGGGGCAAGACAACCAGCTCGGCAGGCAATTCCCCTCGTTGACCTACACCGCGGCCGATGCAGACGGCCTCGTCCTGCTCGAGCCGGCGCCGCGCACCGTCCGGGGCACGCGCGATCTGCTCAGCGTGGCCTTGCAGTACGGCAACGCCTTCGGCCAGGGGTTCCAGGCCGCGGCGCTCAAGCCCGCCGATTTCTTCGGCAACGACGACGTGCTGTACCTCATGGAGGACATGGCAACCGGAGAGATCCGCCTGAGCATCCTCTGGGAGTGGCTGCAGAAGGCGGCTGCCTTCTCCGAGGCCGACGACGCGACCGGCATCGCGAGAGGCGACGCCTTCGGCCCCGAGCTGTTCGAGCGCCTGCTCCGGGAGGAGTACGCCAAACTGCTGGCCGCGAGCAATCGGGACGTGCACGACAACTCCAAGGCGACGACCCTTCCCATCGCTCGCGAGATCGTGAGGACCTACGTCGGCGCCTCGAGCAAACCGCCCTGGTACATCGACCTCCTCAACATCAACCTGGACAACCACGACCTGGCGAACGCTAGACAGCGGATCGGGCCATACATGGACGCCTTTGCCAAGGACGGTACCCGCATCACCGGTAACCTGGATTTCGAACCATGAGCTCATTCGACTCGGAAGTTGCCGAGACCGCACGCTGGCTGGCAAGTCCCCGCTTCGAGGGGATCACCCGCCTTTATTCCGCGCGTCAGGTGGTCGAGCAGAGGGGCACGATTCAGGCCGACTACACCGTAGCCAGGACCGCGGCCGAGCAGTTCTACGCTCGGCTGCAGGAGCTCTTCGCCCAGCGCAAGCAGATCACGACCTTCGGTCCCTATTCACCGGGTCAGGCGGTGGCCTTGAAACGGGCGGGCATCGAAGCCATCTACCTGGGTGGGTGGGCGACATCGGCCAAGGGATCGGCCACCGAGGATCCGGGGCCCGACCTGGCCAGCTACCCGCTGAGCCAGGTGCCTGACGAGGCCGCGCCGATGGTGCGCGCGCTGCTGACGGCGGATCGCAACCAACGCTTCGCGCGCTCGCGCATGAGCGAGGCACAGCGCGCCGCCTCTGCCGAGATCGACTATCGGCCCTTCATCATCGCCGACGCCGACACCGGGCATGGCGGCGACGCGCACGTACGGAACCTCGTCCGGCGCTTCGTCGAGGCCGGGGTTCCGGGCTATCACATCGAGGACCAGAAGCCCGGGGTCAAGAAGTGCGGGCACCAGGGGGGCAAGGTGCTGGTCGCGGAGGACGAGCAGATCAAGCGTCTGAACGCCGCGCGCTTCCAGCTCGACGTGATGAAGGTGCCCGGCATCATCGTGGCCCGGACCGACGCCGAGGCGGCCACGTTCCTGGAGGGACGCGGGGACGAGCGCGACCATCCGTTCATCCTGGGCGCCACCAACGTCGAGCTGCCCACCTACAAGACCGGTTACCTGGCCATCCTCAGGAAGCTCCGCGAGCTGGGCGTGGAGGACATGCGAGCGCACCTGCTGTTCGAGGTCTCCCAGGGCGAGTACGAGGAGGCCGACGCCTGGCTGGCCCGAGCGGGCGTGATGCGCGTGATCGAGGAGAACATCGAGGCGTTGAGGCGGGCCCAGGGGGCGGGGGTCGAGCCCCTGCTGGACAGGATCGAGACCTGCTTCCTGGAGGCGTGGCAGGACCAGGCCAACCTCAAGAGCTACCCCCAGGCGGTGGCCGACGTGATCGCGTTCCGCGGGAACGAAGGCGAGCGCTTCGAGATGACCGCCGAGGAATGGCTGGCCTTCGCCAACCGCACGTCGTTCCATGCCGCCCGGGCGCGGGCCCGTTCCATGGGCATCAACATCATCTGGGACTGCGAGATCTCCAAGACGCCCGAGGGCTACTACCAGGTGCAGGGCGGCCTCGAATACGCGATCGCCAAGTCCCTGGCCGCCGCTCCCTTCGCCGACATCCTGTGGATGGAGACGAAGACGGGGGACCTGGTGGAGGCCCGGCGCTTCGCGGAGGCGATCCACGCCGAGTTCCCGTCCAAGATGCTGGCCTACAACCTCTCCCCCTCCTTCAATTGGGATACCACGGGCATGAGCGACGAGGAGATGAGGCGGTTCCCGGAGGAGCTGGGCCAGCTCGGCTTCGTCTTCAACTTCATCACCTACGGCGGGCACCAGATCGACGGCCTGGCCGCCGAGGAGTTCGCGGCGGCGCTGAAGCAGGACGGCATGCTGTCCCTGGCGCGGCTGCAGCGGAAGTTCCGCCTGGTGGACTCGCCCTACAAGACGCCGCAGACGCTGGTGGGAGGCCCGCG
>DASYTI010000051.1 GCA_036002485.1 Candidatus Methylomirabilota bacterium
GTGTCATAACGGCAGCGGAGGTCCCCCGCCTTGTTGGTCACCAGTGAAACGAGCGAGTCGCCCCCGAAGCCCCGAATGGTCGCCTCGTCCGTGTCGCTCCACTCCACGCCGTGCTCCGCGTGGCTGTGCCACCAGAGCCGGAGCGCCGCCGGATCCCGCCCCTCGTCCAGGCACCGGTGGAGGAGGCCGAGCAGCGCCTCGGGCTGAAGCTCGGTCTCGGCCGCGGAGACACGCTGGTCCAGCAGGAAGAGCTCCGTCACCAGCAGTCCCTCGCCCTCCGGTCGCACCTCTCCCAGGCCGCCGATCTCCGAGGGGCAGAGCTCGACGTAGAGGCGGAGCCGGGCGTAGGTCTCCGCGGTGAATCGGAGGACCGCGGGAGCCGCTGACGGGGTCACGTCGATGCCGTCTTCCAGTGGGTGACCGGGACGTACCAGTCCTGAGGGGTGATGGTTCGCAGGAAGTCGAGCAGCACCTCGGCGGCGGCGACCCACTGATACTCGGCCACCAGCTTCGCCACCCCTTCCCGGACGTTCCCCAGGCAGGGCCGCCCGTTCCAGACGTGCGGGTGATCGTACAGCCCATAGGCATCGGTGAGGTTTCGGACCGCGATGGCCCCCGTCTCCGCGAGGTCGATCTCGAAGCATCCGAGACGGTATCGGACGCCGCCGTGCGCCACCTCGATCGGCCCGGTGACGAGGCGGAGACCGCCAGCATACACCGCGACATCGCGGACGCCCTCCAACCCCAGGAGCCGCCGCCAATCGTCCGCGGCGTCGTCGGCCTCGGCGGTCTCCCCCTGCAAGACCCGCAACCGCCGCCGGCATGCGACCAAGTGCCGCGCCTCCTGCGTGAGCCGGCAGGAGAGCTCCTCGACCGCGTGCTCCGTCGCCCGGATCTCCTCCTCGACGGACCGGGTCTCCTCCCGAAGGCCTCGCCGTTGCTGCTCGGCGTAAGCCTCCCGCGATCGGGCGCGTGCCGCCTCTCGAAGGAGCGCCTCCTCCAGGGCGGTTTCCCGGCGAAGCCGGTTCACGACTACCTTGAGCCGCGGCTCCGGGAGGGCTGCCACCTCGGAGATCCAGGCCCTGACATGGGGAAGGGCGAGGTCCAGGCTCTTGCGAAGGAGCAGCCGCGCCAGCGGCTCGGGCTGCCCAGCCAGGTCGAACAGGATGTAGATGTTGTTGACGAGCACGTGCAGGACCGCCAGGCCATCCTCGTCGGTGAGGCTCACACCCCGGGCCAGGCGCCCCGGAGGAGCGTAGGCGTCCGTCTCGACCAGCCGGTGGCCCAGCACGACCGGGACGCGGACAGTGGACGCCTCCGACGAGAGAGCGAGCCAGAGAGGCCGAAGCGGGAGGGCGTGGAGGTGGACGTGGAGCCGGCGGTCGAGGCGGCGGCGGCTGTACCCGCGCGACGGGCAGTGAAGCACGATCGGGAGGCCCAGGGCCGTTGCGTAGTCGCGCGCGACCGCCTCGAGTGTCGCGGGGAAGGTCCGGCGCGGGAACATCAGGGACTCCGCAGATTCCTCATGTCCGCCGATTCAGCCTAGCTGGATGTCAAGGATTATAGGCCAGGCGCCGGCGGTAGCGCCAGCCCCGCATCCGGGCGCCGGCGCCCGCGCGCCTCGCCAGAAGTCGAGGCGTGCGTTACACTGGGAGAAGGAGGGCAGAAAGGGGAGAACGTGGCGACCTACCAAGCGAAGACGTTCCAGCCCAAGAAGTACAAGGAGCAGGTGTTCGACCAGCTCCGGGGGCTCGAGGGGATCTCGGATGCCCAGATCACCGAGCACCTCGCGCTCTACGCCGGCTACGTCAAGCAGGTGAACCAGCTGAACGAGGAACTGGCCGCCCTGATCGGCCGCGGCGAGGCCTCGGGCAAGAGCCCGGAGTTCGCCGAGCTCACGCGCCGCCTCGGCTTCGAGTACAACGGAATGATCCTCCACGAGTACTACTTCTCCAACCTCCGGCGGGCCGCCGAGCCGCAGCCCCCCGCCGGCTCGGGCCTGACCCAGGCCCTCGGTCAATCCTTCGGGTCGAGCGAGCAGTGGATGGCCGACTTCCAGGCGATCGGGGAGATGCGAGGGGTGGGCTGGGTGATCCTGTTCGAGGATCCGGCCACTGAACGGCTGACCAACCACTGGATCACGCTCCATCAGGACGGCGTCCCGGCCGGCTTCAAGCCGCTGCTCGTCATGGACGTGTGGGAGCACGCGTACATGCGGGATTACAAGGCGACGGAGCGGGGGAAGTACATCACGGCGTTCTTCCGGAACATCGACTGGCAGATGGTGGAGCGCCGGCTCACCGAGTCGGCCGCCATCCGGCCGGCAGCCGCCTGACCTCGGCCGGGCGTGAGGGCGGAGCCCTGCCGGCCGCCCCACAGTCCTGGCTTCCAAACGCACGGGCGGCCGCGCTGGGAAGCGCGGCCGCCCGCACGACGCCTCGACGCCAGCGTCACGCCGCCCGGTCGCGATCCTCCGTTTCCCAGTACTTCCGCCGTCCGTAGTGCTCGTGGAGCCGGCTCTCCAGCTCCCGCTCGAGCGGATGCGCTGGGTCGTACTCCGGGGCGCTCTTGACGACTTCCCGGGTCAGATCGATGTGGACCTTGGAATCGTTCCAGCTGACGGCCGCGATCCACTCCGGCGATACCAGGACCTGCTTCCCCGGCCACCAGTTCCGGGTGTCGATGACCATGTACCGGATCGCCCACGTCCTGTCGTCGATGAGGAAGTCGTCGACGTGGCCGATGTCGCCGTCCGCGGCCTGGATGTAGTATCCCCTGACCTCCTGCACGCTTCGGAGGTGTCGGTCGCTGTCGCGGTGCTCCACGTTCGCCATGCCCTCCCGCTCCAGGGTGGTCAGGGCCTCGGGCTCGACCGGGACCGGCTCCGGGGCGATCGGCGCGAACGGGTACGGGCCCGCGCCCCACCGGTACGGACCGGCCCAGTAGTAAGGGTAGCCGTAGTGGCCCGCCAGCTCGGCCTCGTAATGCCGGGTGACGGGCCTGGCGGTGTCGACGCCCGGGCTCCGCTCGACCTGCGCCCGGGTGAGGCCGACCGGCAGCCGCTGGGTCGTCCACCGGGGCTCCCGGAGCGCCATCGGCGAGATCAAGACCTTTCGGCCCGGAAGCCAGTCGCCGGTATCTGCCACGAGGTACCGGATCGTCCAGCTTTCGTCGTCGAAGTAGAAGTCGTGGACCGCCCCGATATCGCCGTCAGTCGCCCCGATCGTGTAGCCGACGAGCTCACGCGCGCTGTGCAGCATGATGCACCCCCTTGGCAGGATAGGTCGATGCAATCGGGCTGCCGGCAGCGCGACGGGAGGCGGACACCGGGCGAGATCAGGCTGCCCCGAGGTCGATCAGCGCGAGCCCCGTCGCCGCGTCGAGACGGCGCCGGAGATGTCGCGGGGATTCCGTGAGGATCACCTCCAGCGTCGGCCACACGTGGGCTTCGAGGAGGTGCCCGCCGTGGGCCGTGCCATCCGATTTGCCGACCACCACGTGGGCATGGACGGCGGGCCGGCCGTCCTTGGTGGCCACGTCCCCGATCAGCGACAGCACCTCCACCTGCTCCCGGACCGGGATCCGCGCATAGTCCTTCCGCTGGCGGTCGAAGTAGCCGAGCACGGCGCTGCTGAAGGCGCCGATCGCCGTGAAGTGGCTGGCCGCGAGCCGCTCCCGCTCGGCGAAGCTCGTGAGTCCGGCCATGACCTCGTCGCCCCGGTCGAAGACGAGGACGAACGTCTTTTCCTCCTTGTCGTGAAGCAGTCGCGTCTTCATGGCGGACGCGCGGGGGCCGCCTCAGTAGCGAAAGATGGCGGCCAGCTCGGCCCCGCCTGGTACCTGGGAGGGCTCGACGGCGTAGACCGTCCCGCGGTTGCGGACGGTCTCGGCCGCCGCCACGTTCAGGAGATCCTCGTCGCCCGGCGCCGGGCTGGTCCGGCTCTCGGCCACGCGGCCGTCCGGCCCGATGGTCCCCCACCGCTCGGCGCCGACGGCCACGAACAGGGAATCGACCCGCCCCTGGTGGGCCGCCGGCACGACCTCTTCCAAACGGTCGGAGGCGCGGCCGGTCCCGGCCAGCTCCTGGTACCGGGCCGCCGCCTGCGCCTGGGCCTTCTGGAAGTGCGGCTTCACGACGTCCCACGCTCGGGCGTGGAGCTCCTCGGCGCGGAGCAGCTCGGGATTCCCCGCGATTCCCGTCTCCAGGAGATGGGGATACGCGCTCGCCTCGCGGTAGAGCGGGAACAGGTACTCGACGCCGGCGAGCACGAGCGGCGCGCGCTCCTCCCGCAGAAAATCCCGGAGCCCGGCGTCGATCTGCTGGAAGTAGCGCAGGATGTTCGCCTTGGTGTCCTCCATGTCCATGCCCTGGCCGTGGAAGACCACCGCGCCCCGACCACCCCGGCCCGGGCCCGAGGCGGTGTGGAGCTGGAGCTGCTTCTCGAACTGATCGTAGCGCAGGGCGTCGGCGAGGCTCCGGGGGACGCCGGTCAGATCGACCTCGGTGACGCTCTGCCGGGTGCCCTGGAGCAGGCGGACGTCCTTCTGGCTCAGGGCCAGCACGTAGAAGCGGCCGTCCTCGGCGAAGAGCGGGAGGAGAGGCTTCACGTGAAAGCGCGGGCCGACGACCACCAGCTCGGGGAAGCGGAGCGCCAGCCGATAGTGCCGGGACCCGGCCGGCGTGAGGAAGAGAGCGAGGCCGTCGGCCTGATGGCGCCAGAACGCACCGTCCTCCAGAAGCGCTCGCCCCGACCCGACGATCTCCCGGGCGGCCGAGGCCCGCCGCCCACCTTCGACCAGCCGGTCCTCCGCCTCGCGGAGCAGGTTCTTCAGCCGGATGCGATTCTGCTGGAGCTCGGCCGGGCCGGCCCGGTGCGTCGGCAGGAACACCGACACACAAGGGTCGGCGCGCTCCTCGATGAGCGCACGCAAGTCATCCCCGGACAGCAGATCCATCTCGGCTAGACGGAAGGCAGCAAAGGCGATGCCGGAGGGCGCCCACTGTCAGGAGCCGGTCCCCTCGGCCCGGAGAGCATCGACGCCCCGGCGGAGCTGCGCCAGGTCGTCGAGGCCGTAACGACCGCGGATCGTCCCCCCGCCGTCGATGAGGACGACGAGGCAGTCGTGGCTCACGCCCCCGTCCTGTCGATGGACGGCGACACCATACCAGCGAGTCACGACGTCGATCTCCGAAGGCTTGCCGGTCAGGAGGAGCCACGCGACGGGATCCAGCCGGCGGTCCCGGGCGAACCGGCGGAGAACAGGCGCGCTGTCACGCGCGGGATCGACGGTGACCACCACGAAGAACACCGCGCGACCGGCGGCATCCCGCAGGTCGCGGGCCAGCCCCGAGAGAAACGGAAGGACTCCGGGACACGCCTGGCAGGCCGTGCAGGTGAATGTCAGGACCACGACACGGTGGCGGAGCTGCGTCAGCCACAGCCGGTCGTTCTGCTGGGTCGTGAGCGCGAAGTTCGGCGCCGGCCCGAGGCGCGGGAGCGGGGCCTCGGCGCCGGCCGCGAGGGCTGCCGCCGCCAGCCCGAGCGCCAGCGCCGCGGCGATCGCCGCCGCCCGGCTCACGAGGGGGACGACCCTCAGTTGCGCGCGGGCGTCCCGGTGGGCACGCGACGCCGTCGGCGCGCCACCCCCGTCTGAGCCGCGGCGCGGGCGACCCCGTCGGCCACGGCTTCCACGACGCGCTTGTCGAAGACGGACGGGATGACGTATTCCTCGCCGAGCTCGCTCGGCGTGATGATCGAGGCGATGCCCCGGGCGGCGGCGATCTTCATCTCGTCGTTCACGAGCCGCGCCCGCACATCCAGGAGGCCGCGGAAGAAGCCGGGGAAGCAGAGCACGTTGTTGATCTGGTTAGCATAGTCGGAGCGGCCCGTGGCCATGACGCGCACGTGATGCTCGGCCTCTTCCGGCTGGATCTCGGGTACGGGATTGGCCATGGCGAACACGATGCGGTCGCGCGCCATACGCTTGACATCACGGAGGGCGAGGACCCCCGGCACGGACAGGCCGATGAAGACATCCGCGCCCTTGAGCGCCTCGGGCATCTTCCCCTTGACGTTCCGCGGATTGGTCGCCTCGCTGACCCACGTCTTCATGAAGTCCATGCCCACGGCTCGTCCCCGATGAATCGTCCCGTGCTCGTCCACGCCGATGATCTGCCGGACCCCCAGGGCCATGAGCATCTTGATGACGGCCGTGCCCGCCGCTCCCACCCCGCAGACCGTCACCTTGAGCCGTCGGGGATCCTTCCGCACGATCTTCAACGCATTGAGGAGGGCCGCCACCACCACCACCGCGGTGCCGTGCTGATCGTCGTGAAAGACCGGGATATCGAGCTCCTTGCGGAGGCGCGCCTCGATCTCGAAGCAGCGCGGGGCGGAGATGTCCTCGAGGTTGATACCGCCGAAGGCCGGGGCAATCAGCTTCACGGTTTCCACGATCTTGTCGGGATCCTTGGTGTCGAGACAGAGGGGGAAAGCGTCCACCCCGGCCAGCTCCTTGAAGAGCATGGCCTTGCCCTCCATGACCGGCATGGCCGCGAGCGGCCCGATATCGCCGAGCCCGAGGACCGCGGTGCCATCGGTGACCACGGCGACGCTGTTCTGCTTGATGGTCAGCGAGAAGGCCCGCTGCGGGTCTTCCTTGATGGCCAGGCTGACTCGCGCCACCCCCGGGGTATAGGCCATGGAGAGGTCGTCGCGCGTGCGGATCGGCACCTTGCTCCGCACCTCGATCTTTCCCCCCAGGTGCATGAGAAAGGTCCGGTCGGAGATGTTCGCGATCTTGACCACGGGGAGTTTGCGGAGCTTGTCGATGATCCGCTGGCCGTGCTCGCTGTCGCGGGCCTTGATGGTCATGTCCCGGAAGACCCGTTCGCGCGTCATCTCGACGAGATCCACGGCGCCGATGTCGCCACCGGCCTTGCCTATGACCGAGGTGACGCGCCCGAGCATACCGGGGCGATTCAGGATGCCCATCCTGACCGTGAAGCTATAGGAAGCGCTGGGAGTGACGGCCATGGATCGAGGTGCGGTAAAGCTCCCGTAAGATTGGGCTTTTCACGATACGGCCCGGGTTCGGTCGCTGTCAACCTAAGTCCCGAGGCGCGTAGCGGAGCGCGGATTGACCCCCGCCTGGCCGCCGTGTTATCCCACGCCCATGGCGTGGATCCTGGCGCTCCGGTGCCTCGCGATCGCCTGCCTCGCCGCTTCCCCCGCCCTGGCCGAGACTCCCCGATGGGTGACCGTACCGGGGCGATGCTTCATCACGGTCGACGTCGACTTCCCGCCGGGCGGATTCAGCGGCTTGGGCAGAGAGATGTCCGGCGAATTCCAGGCCAATCCGTGGAGTCTTGGTGACGGCATCAGCGGTCAGCTGACGGCAACGGTCGCGAGCCTCAGCACCGGCGTGGAAGGCCGGGACAAGGAGATGATGAAGGCTCTGGCCGCCGCGAAGTATCCGACCATGGCCTTCGTCATCCAGGCCGTGACCGCCTCGTTCCACTCGGTCAGCGAGAACTCCGATGTACTGCTGACCATCCAAGGACGCCTCACCATTGCCGGGGTCGATCGCATCAAGGTCTTCTCGGGCCGCGTCCGCTGGAAAGATCAGCGGCTCTGGGTACGCGGCGAAGCACGATTCAAGATGTCGGACTTCGGCATCAAGCCGCCCACGTATCTCCTCTTGACCGTGAAGGATGAGGTGGGCGTCGGCTTCGACCTCTTGCTCGATCCGAGGGACGGGCCGATCCCGCCGCCCCCGCCAAAGCCGACGCCCGTGCCCCCGACGAGGCCCACCGAGCCGTCTCCCCCCTAGAAAGGCGGGACCAGAATGCGTCCCGGCCTCCATAATCACGACCAAGAGCCGCGTCGAGCCCCGCCTGCGTAATCTTCACAAAGCTATCCCAGGTGTGAATAAAGGTTGCACCCGGCGCGTCCCTTGAAAAACGCGGGATTACGGAACAGTCAGCGCCCCACCGGCGTTTCGTTTCCCGAGACGAGATCCTGAAACTTGTGGACGTCTCGCTGCGTCTAAACAACTGATAAGGGGCTCTTCCAGGCGTCAGGTCTCGGGGAGCCAGCAAGGAGCGTGATAAAGCCATGACGTTCAGGGAAACCGACGAGGCCGCGTCCCCCGCGATCAGCCATTCCGGCGCGGTGGGCATGCAGCCCAAGATCAAGATCCGGTCAAAGCTCCGCCACCACGGGCTGTCCAAGGTGAAGGCCGCGCCGGAACCTCTCGCGCCTGATCTCGAGGAGGACGAGGCTGGGGGGCCTGTCATCCTCGAAGAGACGCCTGCGCTATCGGAGGAAGCCCTTCGGCCCGGCGCGACGACGGGCGAGGATCCAGTCCGCCTCTATCTCAAGGAGATCGGCAAGGTCCGCCTGCTCACGGCCGAGCAGGAGGTGGCGATCGGCCGTCGTATCGAGGCGGGCCAGATCCAGCTGCGCCGGGCGCTGGCTGGCATTCCCATGGCGACGACCCGGCTGCTCGGATTGGCTGACCTGATCCGCCGGGATGAAATGGCGCTCGACGAGGTGATCCTCCTGCCCGACGGTGTCGAGCCCAAGCCCGAGGAGGTCAAGCCGCTGCTCGCCGCCTTCGCCCGCATCCGGCGACTCGAGCGTGAGATAGAGCGGCTCAATGTGGCGCTCGCGGACCGGCGGCGCGGCAAGACCACGCGTGCCAACTACCACAAGTGGATCGCCCAGAACCGTGCCGCGATCCAGGGCGTGGTCGAGAAGCTGCCGCTGAAGCCGGCGCTCGTGGACCGGGTGGTGACGGATATCCGCCGCCAGGCCAAGCGCCTCGCGGAGCTCAAGACGCCGAAGGAAGTCCGGGCGCTCGAGACTCAGATCGGCCTGGGAAAGAAGACCCTGCAGGCCTCGCTCCGCGAGATCGAGGAGCACGATCGCGTGGTGCGTCAGGCCAAGCGCGAGCTCATGGAAGCCAACTTGCGCCTGGTCGTCTCGGTGGCCAAGCGCTACCTCGGGAGCGAGCTCACCCTGCTCGACCTCGTCCAGGAAGGCAATATCGGACTCATGAAGGCCGTGGACCGCTTCCAGTACCGGCGCGGATTCAAGTTCTCGACGTATGCCACCTGGTGGATTCGCCAGGCCATCACGCGGGCCATCGCCGACCATTCCCGGACCATCCGCATTCCCGTCCACATGGTCGAGACGTTGAACCGCATCGCGCGGGTGAACCGGAGCATGGTCAATGATCTGGGCCGCGAGCCCACCCCCGAGGAGCTGGCGCAGAAGACGGGTGTCCCCGCCCGCAAGGTCCGGCTCATCCTCGAGTCCTCGCGCAAGCCGCTGTCCCTCGAGACACCGATCGGGGAAGACTCCGAGCTCGGGGATTTCCTCGAGGACAAGAGCGCCGAGTCACCGAACGAGACGCTCATCACGCAGGATCTCACCACCCAGGTCGAGCGGGCCCTCAGCACGCTGAGCGCCAAGGAGAAGGAGATCCTTCGGCTGCGCTTCGGTATCGGTGAGGAGGGCGAGCACACGCTCGAAGAGGTGGGCCGGCGCTTCTCCGTCACCCGGGAGCGCATCCGTCAGATCGAGACCAAGGCGCTCCGCAAGCTCCGCCACCCCCTGCGCGGGCGGGCCCTCAAGGCCTTCGTCGAGAACTGATCCCTCGCCCGCCGTCCGCGGACACCCCGCGGGCGGCGGGCTGTCCCACATCACGCCGCGCGAGCCGCGCCACGGGCCCTGGCATCCACCAGTTCCACTTGCCCATGAGCCGCATGGTCGCGGGAACCAGCAGGGCTCGCACGACCGTGGCATCGAGCACCACCGCGATCCCGATCCCCACCCCCACCGCCTTGATGATCACCGAGTCGGCCAGCGCGAACGCGAAGAAGACCGCCGCCATGATGGCGCCGGCCCAGGTGATGAGCCGCCCGGTTCGCTCGAGCCCGGCCCCCACGGCGAGCACGTTGTCGCCTGTCCGCTCGTATTCCTCCCGCACCCGGCTCAAGAGCAGCACTTCGTAGTCCATGGAGAGCCCGAAGATCAGACAGAACATGATGATGGGCGTGGCCGTCTGGATCGACCCGGGCGTGAAGTCGAGCCAGCGGGAGAGATGCCCGTCCTGAAAGATCCACACGAGGGCACCGTAGGAGGCACTGATGGACAGCAAGTTGACGATGACGGCCTTGAGGGGCAGCAGCACCGAGCCCAGGAGGAGGAGGAGCGCCACGTAGGTCGCCACCACGACAAGGGCGATGGCCAGCGGCGCATTGCGCTGCACGACGCCCATGAAATCGAGGTCGAAGGCCGTGGGGCCGGTGACCAGGAGCTGGCCGTCCACGGGGGGGTGCGATCCGCGGATGGTCCGCACGAGGGCGCGCGCCTCGTCGCTCCCCGCGGCCTGCGACGTGGAGACGGCGAGGACCATGATGCGCTCCCCCATCATGCGGGAGGCGGCCGCGCGGATCTCTTCTGGCCACATGGCGGTCGGGATCTTCACGAACCGCTGATAGTCCTCGCGGCTCATGTCCGGAGACAGATCGAGCAAGCTTCGCACGGTGGTCACTCCCGGGAGCTGGGCGAGCCAGCGGCTCAGGTCATAGACCTCGCCCACGCGCGGGGGCGTGAGAGGCGACCCGTCACGGTAGCTCAGCACCACGATGATGGCCGCCTCATCGTCGCTCGGGAACTCTCGCGCGAGCAGCTCGGCGCCGCGGCGCGCCTCGGCCCACCGCGGCAGCGCCGTGACGTCACCCGCGCCCAGCCGGATATGCAGAAATGGCTGCCCGAGCAGGAGCAGGAGGGCGGCGGCGGGCAGAAAGAAACGCCACGGGTGCGCCATGACGAGGGCGGCCAGCCGATGCCAGAACCCCGACCCGCTGCCCAGCCCGAAGAGGCCGAAGCCGGGCAACGACAGCGCATTGACGCGCGGTCCCAGGACGGCGAGGACCGCGGGCAGAAAGGTCAGCCCGTACACCACCGAGAGGGCCACCACGATGGTCCCGGCCAGCCCCAGCGAGCCGATATTGCCGAGTCCGAGCACGAGCATGCCGAGGAGCCCGATGGCCACCGTCACCCCCGAAAAGAGGATGGCGCGTCCGGTCGTCGACATGGTGCGGGCCAGGGCCTCGGCCACCGGTCTCTGCGCGATCTCCTCACGAAAGCGGTTCACGATGAACAGCGAGTAGTCGATGGCCACGCCCAACCCGATCATGGTCACGATATTCGGGGCATAGGCCGAGACGGACATGTGGCGCGCGAGCAGCTCGGTCCCCGCGATGCCACCGATCATGGCCAGCACACCCACGCCCAGAGGGAGCAGCGCGGCCACCACGGAGCCGAAGGCCAGCAAGAGGAAGACCACGACCACGGGGAGGATGACGAGCTCGGCCCGCTTGAGGTCGCGCTTGGCCACCTCGACGAAGTCGTGGTTGATGGCAAGCATGCCCGCCCCGACCACCTCGAGCGTTCGCGACGACACCTTGGCGCGGAGCGAGGCGTAGACCTCGGGCGGCACGGAGGAAAATCCGAGGGTCACCAGGCCCGACGAGCGGACCGCGAGCTCGACCACCGCCCGGGTCCTTTGGCCATCGCGCGAGAGAAAGGCCGGGTCGGGCGGATTCACGGCATAGGCGGTGCGGACGCGCGCCACCCGCGGGTCGGCCTTGAGGGGCGCCAGGGCCCTCTCGACCTCCTCCCGGAACGCGCGGTCGGTGGCGCGCAGCGTGGGACTGCTCAGGATGAGCTCGAAGGAGACGGGCTGGCCCGGCAGCTGCCGGGCCATCAAGGTGGCCGCCCGCCCGGACTCCGTCGTCGTGAGCATGGTGCCTGCCTCGAGCTGGGCGCCCTGGACGAGAATGACGAGGGCGGGCGCGAGCGAGAGGGCGGAAGCACCGAGGAGCCACCAGCGGAGGCGGTACACCCACCGTCCCCACGTGCCCAGCATGTCGCTCATCGTGGCCCAGCCTCCTCCGGCGTGTCGCCGGAGAGACTGGAGCGCCGGCGTGGTCCTACTGTAACAGAGAGGACTCGCCTCCCGCTGGCCGAGAGACCCGATCGGCGCTAGACTGCCCCCGTCGCGGAAGCGCACAGACCCCAAGGAGGCGGCCCATGAACATCGGCGTGTGCATGTTCTTCACCGACTACGCGATCCGCATCGACGAGCTCGCCCGCGAGGCGGAGGCGCGCGGCTTCGAATCGCTCTGGGTGCCCGAGCATACCCATATCCCGACGAGTCGCCGGACTCCTTTCCCCGGGGGGACCCAGCTTCCCAAGGAGTACTGGCACACCTTCGATCCCTTCGTCTCGCTCATGGCTGCCGCCGCCGCGACCAAGCGCCTCCGGATCGGCACGGGCATCTGCCTCGTCATCGAGCGCGACACCATCATCACGGCCAAGGAGGTGGCGAGCCTCGACGCGCTGTCGGGTGGGCGCTTCGAGTTCGGCATCGGGGGCGGGTGGAACGCCGAGGAGATGGAGAACCACGGCACCGTCTTCGCCGCGCGCTTCAAGAAGCTGCGCGAGCAGGTGCTGGCCATGAAGGAGATCTGGACCAAGGACGAGCCCGAATTCCACGGAAAGTTCGTCAACTTCGACAAGATCTGGTCCTGGCCGAAGCCCGCGCAGAAGCCCCACCCGCCCGTGCTCCTGGGGGGCGAGAGCGCGTATACGCTCCAGCGGGTCGTCGACTTCTGCGACGGGTGGTTTCCGCGCGGCCGGGCCGCCGAGATCATCATGCCCGCCCTCAAGGACCTGGGCGAGCGCGCGGCCAAGGCAGGGCGCGACATGAAGACTATTTCCGTATCGGTCTTCGGAGCCAAGCCAGACGAGGCGACGCTCGAGACCTATGCGCAGGCGGGCATCACGCGGGCCATCTTGCGGCTGCCCCCGGAGGGTCGGGACACCGTGCTTCCGCTCCTCGACCAGTGGAGCAAGTTCATCAAGAAGTAGCGCCGACGGGCTTCAGGCGAGGGACCGCGGCCGGAAAAAGGAGTCCAGATGCAAGGCGGCGCCCCGCCGTTCGAGTTACGCTCCCCTGGCGAGCAAAATGTTCCGCTTCGAGCGCCGGCTGCGCCGGCGCAATCGGTTCCGGGGGGAGGGTTCGGAAGGGGGGCGGAGCCCCCCTCCGAGCTATTTAGAGGGGCACCTCGTGGCCGACGCCCCGCGCGCGCGCCTCGCGCAGCACGAGGGCGGCGGCGGCCACGTCCTGCACGGCCACGCCTCCCGACTTGTAGAGCGTGATCTGATCACGGGAGGTACGCCCGGGCTGCCGCCCGGTCACGAGCTCGCCGAGCTCGGCGTGAACGTGGTCGGCATCGATGAGCCCATCCCGGACGGCCCAGAGCAGATCATTGGCCCCGCTCGGATAGGGAGCAAGGGCGGCCGCTCTCGTCTCCACCACGACGAGGGCGTCTCGCACGGTGTTCCCGTCGACCTCTCGTCCTTCCCGGTTGAAGCCGACCGAGTTGACGTGCATGCCGGGGGCGAGCCATTCCCGCCGCACCACGGGCTCCGCGGCATGCGTGGTCGCCGCCACGATATCCGCCCCCTCCATCGCCTCTTGGTACGAGCCCGCGGCGCGCACCGGGATTTTCAACTCATCTCTGAGCTCCTCGGCCAGGCGCTCGACGGCGATTCGATTCCGGCTGGCGATACGGATCTCTCGAATGGGCCGCACCCGTGGAATAGCCCGCGCATGGCTTCGGGCCTGGACGCCGCTGCCCAGCAGGGCCAGCACGGCCGCGTCCGGACGCGCCAGGAGCCGCGTGGCCAGCGCCGAGCCCGCCGCTGTCCGCGCCGCCGTGATGTAGATGGCGTCCATGAGGGCGAGGGGGGTGCCGGTGGCGGGATCGAACGCGACGATCACCCCCTGGTGGGTGGGTAGCGCGGAGCCGGCATTGCGTGGGAAGAGGGAGACGAGCTTGACGGCCAGGGCCTTCGCGGAGGGGAGAAAGGCGGGCATGACCGCCACGATCCCCTCCTGATCGGGCACCAGCGCCGCGATGCGCTGGGGCATGGAGGCGAGGCCCGCGGTGGCGTCGACCATGGCGGCCGCAATCGCCTCCACGAGGGCATCGAGGTCGAGCAGCTCGCGGACCTGGCCCTTCGTCAGGATCAGCATGGCGGGCAGGCTCGCCGGGCCGCCCGGCTCATACGGGCATGACCCCGTGCTTCTTCCAGGGCCGCTCCACCTTCTTGGTCGCGGCCATCTCGAGGGCCCTGATGATCACGGGCCGCGTCTCGCGGGGGTCGATGACGTCATCGATGAAGGCGCCGCCCGCCGCGATGTATGGGTTGATGAGCTGGCGGAACTCCTCGACCCGCCGCGCGCGCTCCTCGTCGGGATTAGCGGCGGCCGCGATCTCCTTGCGGAAGATGATACTGGTGCCGCCCTCGGGGCCCATGACCGAGATCTCGGCGGTGGGCCAGGCCACGATGAGGTCCGGCTCGTAGGCCTTGCCGCACATGACGAAGTAGCCCGCGCCATAGGCCTTGCGGATCACCACCGTCACCTTGGGCACCGTGGCCTCGCTGACCGCGTAGAGCATCTTGGCGCCGTGGCGGATGATGCCCTGCTTCTCGACCTGGGAGCCGACCATGAAGCCCGGCACGTCCTGCAGGAACACGAGCGGGATGTGAAAGGCGTCGCACAGCATGATGAAGCGCGCGGCCTTGTCGGCCGAGTCCACATCGAGGGCGCCGCCCAGGACCATGGGCTGGTTGGCCACCATGCCCACGGGCCGGCCGCCCATGCGGGCCAGGCACGTGATCAGGTTCTTGGCCCAGGCCGGCTTGATCTCGAAGAAGTGACCGCGGTCCACGATAGCCGCGATCACCTTCTTCATGTCATAGGCGCGGCGGGGGCTGTCGGGCACGATGGAGAGGAGCGCCTCCTCCATCCGGGCCGCCGGATCGTCGCTGGCCACCACGGGCGGCCGCTCGAGGTTCGAGGTCGGGAAATAGGAGAGGTATTCCTTGATGGCGTCGATGCAGGCCGCGTCATCGGCCACCTCGAGGTCGGCCACGCCGGAGATCTCCGTGTGGACCCTGGAGCCGCCCAGCTCCTCGGCCGTGATGTCCTCGCCGACCACCGCCTTGACGAGAGGCGGGCCGCCGAGGGCCATGTGGCTCGTGCCCTTGACCATGGGCACGAAGTCGGAGAGGGCGGGGATATAGGCGGTGCCCGCCGCCCCTGGGCCCATCATGGCCGCCACCATGGGCACCACACCCGACATGATGGATTCTTCGCGAAAGAGGAACCCGGACTGGGCGAAGGTCGAGCCGATGGCTTCCTGGATGCGCGCGCCCGCCGAGTCGATGAGCCAGATCATGGGCATTCGCTTGGTGAGCGCGATCTCGCGGGCGCGGTTGCATTTGACCTCGGCCGTGCGCCCCATGGAGCCCGCCATTACCGTGAAGTCATAGGCGATCAACGAGGCCGGCCGCCCGTTGACCTTGCCGAAGCCCGTGACCACGCCATCCGCCGGCGTCTCCCTGCCCTTCATGGCGGGCGAGATATTCGCGTGGGTGGCCAGGAGACCGATCTCGAGGAAGGAATCGGGATCGAAGAGCCGCTCGACCCGCTCCCGCACCGTCAACTTGCCGGAGGCCCGCTGCTGGGCGATGGCCGCGGCGCCGCCCATGGCGAGCGCGCGTTCACGCCGCGCCCGAAGCTCGTCTACGAGCTCCTTCATGCCCATGCGTCGTCCGGCCCCTCAGGGCTGCAGCTGGCCCGAGGCGATGCGGTAGTAGATGACCATGTCGGTGGACGGCGGTGAGCCCTTGACCATGGTGATCATGGTCGCGAGCTCGCTCCGGTGGTGGGTGGCATGGTTGACCACGTGCTGCAGGAGCTCCCAGAGGGGCTGGCGGAAGGTCACCTTGCCGTCGAGGCCCGTGTGGACGACCACGCGCTGGAGCTCGGAGGGAGTCAGCGCGTCGACGAAGTCGTGCTGCTCGGCCTCGAGGTCATCCCAGCGCTTGCGGAGATCGGCCAGGCTCGCGAAGTCTCCGTCGCCCAGCAACTTCACCGGCTTCTTTCCCATCCAGCGCTCGAGCCAGATCCTGTCGGCCCCGTGGATGTGCGCGAGCATGCCCTTGAGAGTAGGAAAGCTAAACTGGGTGCCGAGCTCCCGGGCCGCGATCTCCTCGCCGAGACCCGAGACGATGTCGAAGAGCTTGCGGTTCCCCCACCAGTGATAGTTCCAGCTGCCCCGCACCAGCTCGAGCTCCATGGCGGCCTCCTAGTGAGCTCGGAGGGGGCTCCGCCCCCCTTCCGAAAGCTCCCCCGACGCAGTGCGAACCAGAGGACGTCGCGGGGCAGGGGCCCCGCCGTCCGAGGCGAGCAATCTGAGATTTGCGCCGGCGGAGCTGGCGCTCGAAACGGAACAATGTTGCTCGTGAGGGCACGGGAATCGCCTGGGCTAGTCGAGGACGGCGACGGTCTCGCCTTCCTGCACGGTCTGTCCCTCGGCGACCTTGATCTCCTTCACCTTGCCGGCTCTGGGCGCCTCCACCGGAATCTCCATCTTCATGGACTCCAGCACGATGACGGGGTCGCCGGCCGCCACGGCGTCGCCGACCTTGCTCGTGATCTGGAAGACCACGCCCGTGATGTGCGCCTTGACGTCCTCAGGCATTGAACGCTCCTTGCTCGACGAGTTGGGTATGCACGCGCCCCTCGCGAAACTCGGCGCTCCGCATGACCCGCAGATGGAACGGGATCGCGGTCTTGACGCCCTCGATCACGAAAGCCCCGAGGGCCGCCTCCATGCGGGCCCTCGCCTCCGCCCGCGTGGCGCCCGTGGCGACCAGCTTGGCCAGCAGCGGGTCGTAGTGTACCGAAACCTGGCAGCCTTCGGCGACCCCGCTTTCGAGCCGGAGGCCGGGGCCCTCGGGCGGCACCCAGCGGCTGATGAGCCCCGGCGAGGGCATGAAGTTCCGGGCCGGGTCCTCGGCGTATATGCGGCACTCGATGCTCGCGCCGCGCTGGACGATGTCCTCCTGGCGCCACGACAGGGGTGCTCCGGAGGCGACCTTCAGCTGCTCCTGGACGAGATCGAGCCCCGTCACTTCCTCCGTCACGGGGTGCTCGACCTGCAGCCGGGTATTCATCTCGAGGAAGTAGAACTCCGCGTCCTCGACGATGAACTCCACGGTGCCCGCATTGGCGTACCCGACCGACCCGGCGCCCGTGAGGGCGGCCGCGACGAGCCGCTCCTTGAGGCCAGGCGCCAGGTTGGGGGCTGGACTCTCCTCGACCAGCTTCTGGTGCCGGCGCTGGATGGAGCACTCGCGCTCGTGGAGATGCACGATCCGTCCGTGGGCGTCACCGAAGATCTGGACTTCGACATGGCGGGGCTGGCTGAGATAGCGCTCGACGAAGAGGGCGGGCGAGCCAAAGGCCGCCTGGGTCCTGCGCTCCGCCGTCGCGTAGGCGGCGGCGAGGGCGGCCTCCTCGGCCACTCTCACCATGCCGATGCCGCCACCGCCCGCCGCCGCCTTCAGCATGACCGGGTAGCCGATCTCGAGGGCGATCCGTCGCGCTTCGTCCACGGAGCCGACCGGTCCCTTGCTGCCCGGCACCACGGGAACGCCGGCCCTCAGCATCTCGCGCCGGGCGCCCACCTTGTCTCCCATGTGCTGGATGACTTGCCAGGGCGGTCCGATCCAGACGAGACCGGCCTCCTCACAGGCCTTGGCGAAGCGCCAGTTCTCGGAGAGAAAGCCATAGCCCGGATGGATGGCCCGGGCGCCACTCTGGCGGGCGGCCTCCAGGATGCGCTGCGCGTCGAGATAGCTTTCGCGCGCGGGCGCGGACCCAATGAGCACGGCCTCGTCGGCGTCGGTGACATGCGGCCAGCCGGCATCGGCTTCGGAGTAGACGGCAATAGATCTGACCCCGAGGGCACGGCAGGCGCGGATCACGCGGCGAGCGATCTCGCCGCGATTGGCGATGAGGACGCTCTCGAGCACGCTCAGGCGGGCTGGACTTGCTCGATCTTCACGACGTCGACGGCCCCGACCCGCCAGCCGCCCGCTTCCTGCTCCCAGCGGGCATTGAGGGTGACCACACTTTCAGGGCCCTCCAGCCGGTACTTCACGATCCGATGCCGACCGAGCTTGACGAAAGCCACCGTGCGATGGCTCGCGAAGCGGCCGACCTTGAGGGCCGCCATCACCGTCGCGTGTACCGGCGTGGCGAGAAAGCCGCCGAGGGCGGTCGCATCCGCGCTGATAAGAGCATCGCCAAGGGAGCGGATGGCGGTCTCGAGGTCTTCTGGAATGGGCCAGCGCGTCTGGGCCCGCTCGAGCCGGATGAATTCCCGCGCGTCGTCAGAGACCGGCGCGGACGGGCTGGCCGGCAGGCCGACGGCCGGGGGCACCCCCTGCCCGGTCACCCCGCCCGCGGCTTCGAGCAGACCCTGGAGCCTGGTCTGCCAGGCCGCCGCCCGGGCCTCCCGCTCGGACGACGTGACGAGATGGCGAATGATGGTCTCTCCGGCCACGATGTGCCGGCGCTCGTCCTCGATACAGCGGGCGAGGATGCGGCAGGTCGGCGGCTCGTAGACGGGGTTCGCCTTGGCCAAATGCTGCTCGTAGACGCTCAGGAGGTGGGGCTTGAGCACGCGATAGACGCCGGCCAGACGCTCGATGGTCTGGCCCGGCGCTTCAGGCGCCTCCACGGCGTCCATGAGGGCGACGAAAGCCGGGGTGGCCGGCTCGGACTCCTGGGCATGCGCGCGCAGCTCGGGCAACCGCTTCCCCCAGGCATCGGCGTGCTGGGCATTGTCCCAGACGTGGCGGCCGAGGAGGAGCTTGGCGGAGAGCTCGGGGGTAAGGGCGATCCACCCCGCCATGATGCGCATCATCCGCTCCGCGACGTAGCGATAGTTGCGGCAGAGGCGGGCGGAGTCGTCCGCCGAGAATTGCCCTTCGAGGAGTTCCACGGTCTGGCTAGTAGACCTGCGAGCGCTGGGTCGACTTGATCAGCCGCTCGATCTCTTCGTCCGTGAAGCCCGCGAGCTTGCGGGCCTCGGTGGCGATGGAGATGGGCACCACCTCGTGGTCCCCGAGCTGACGGGCCCCGCCCAGGTTGAACCGCTCGTCGATCGTCTCCTGGAACTCGATGGCCTTGCGGCGCCGCTCCGGATCGCCCTCGGTGAGCTTGGTCAGCCACTTCGAGCCCATGCGTACATGGGTGATCTCGTCGGCGAGGACGAAGTCCACCGCGCGCTCCAGAATGGGATCGCCGATCTTCTTGCCGATATAGACGAGCTGGTTGAACACGTCGCAGGCCAGGCCCTCGAGACCGCGGTTGACGCCGGCCACGCGGGCCGCGGCGTCTTCCGCGCAGGCGCAGCGCCACAATATGGTCGTCTCGGGGAACTCGCCGATATAGCCGTCAAGGTGCTCGAGCAGGCGGATGTAGATCTCGACGTGGCGGGACTCGTCCCAGACCTGGCGCGCCATGTCCATGCTGAACTCCCACGGCGCGTCGGGGAAATCGTAGACGGTGCGGCCGGCGCCCTCCATGGCCTGCATCTCGCCCACCAGGATGCCGTGGGCCCGCTCCTTGATCGAGTCGCGGCTCGAGAGCTCGGGAAACGGGGGCAGGCCCTGGCTGATCTTGCTCTCCGCGACTTCCCGCGCCCGCATGCGAACCATGCGGTCCTCGCGGGCTAGCTTGTCGAACGCGATCTGACGCTCCATCGCTCTCCCCTGGGTGACCTCATCCCGCTGACTGAACGACTGTTCAGTGAGTCTAGCCGATGCGGAACCTGAAGGCAATCTAGAGCCACGCATCTTCTCACTCGGAGGGCTCGGCCTGCCGGGGCTTCCGCCGTCTCGGGACGAGACTGGCGGGACGGACGGCTTCCTCGCCGAAGCGCGCGGCCAGGTTATCCACGGCGCGGGCGAGGCGCTCCGTGCGCGCCACGTTGGGCTCCAGAAGAGAGAGCTGTCCGCGGCCCGCGGATCCCAGCATCGAGACGGAGACGCCGATGAGCCGGACGGCCTGCGCCAGGCGCACACGGGAGAAGAGCGTCTCGACCCGGCGGTAGATGGCGAGGCCATCCTGGGTCGCGTCACCCGTCTGCGCGCGCGTGATGGTCGAGAAGTCGGCGAAGCGGAGCTTGAGGGTCACCGTCCGCCCGGCATAGCCGCCGGCTCTGAGCTCGCGGGCCACGCGCTCGCTCTGGCCCCGCAGCGTCGCGCGAAGGTGCTCGACGTCGCGCGTATCCCGCTCGAAGGTCTCCTCGGCGCCCATGGACTTGGGCGGCGCGGCGGGCTCCACGGGCCGATCGTCGAGGCCTCGCGCCAGCTGAAGGAGATCGGGCCCGTGCCGGCCGAAGCGCGCGGCCAGGTGGGGGGCGGGCGTCTGAGCGAGCTGGCCGATGGTGAGGATGCCCAAGGCGTGAAGCTCGGCTCCCGCGACCTTCCCCACTCCCCAGAGCCTGCCCACGGGCAGCGGTGACAGGAACTCCGCCTCCGTGCCCGGGGCCACCACCACGAGCCCATCGGGCTTCTCAAGCTCCGAGGCGACCTTGGCCACGAACTTGTTGGAGGCGACTCCGACGGAGGCCGTGAGCCTCACTCGCGAGGCGATCTTCGACTTGATCTGTCGCCCGATGGCCGCGCCGTCACCCCAGAGGGCGCCGCTCGCACTCACGTCCAGGAAGGCCTCGTCGATCGAGAGCGGCTCGACGAGCGGAGTGAACTCGGCAAGGATGTCCATGATCTCCGTGGACACGCGGGCATACTTGTCCATGTCCACGGGGAGGTAGGCGCCCTCGGGACACAGCCGGTAGGCCCGGCTGATCGGCATGGCCGAGTGCACGCCGAAGCGCCGGGCCTCGTACGAGGCCGCGGAGACCACGCCGCGCCCACGCGGGTCCGCGCCGACGATGACGGGGAGGCCGCGAAGCTCGGGCCGATCACGCTGCTCCACGGACGCATAGAAGGCGTCCATGTCCACGTGCACGATGGTGCGGGGGTCGGCCCGGTGGCCCACGGCCCGACTACGAAGGACCGCCCGCGAGGCCGATGCGGGGGGCCACCGCGGTCAAGGCGGAGATGACGAAGGCGATGTGCTCGTCGAGGTCGACGCCCAGCTCCTCCGCGCCGCGATAGACGTCCTGCCGATTGACCGTGCGCGCGAAGCCCTTGTCCTTGAGCTTCTTCCTGACCGAGCCCGGCTCGAGGCCGGCAATGACCCTCCCCGGGCGGACGAGAGCGCAGGCCGTGATGAAGCCCGAGAGCTCGTCACACGCGTAGAGGCCCCGCTCGAGGAGCGAGAGGCGGGGGTAGCCGGAGTAGTCGGCATGGGCCAGGATGGCGCGCACGATCTCGGGAGCCGCCCCTCTCGCGAGCAGGATCTCGGCGCCCTTCATGGGATGCTGGGGAGCCGCCGGATGCATCTCGTAGTCGAAATCGTGGAGCATGCCCGCCACGCCCCAGGCCTCCACGTCCTCGGCATAACGGGTGGCATACGCGCGCATGGCCGCCTCGACGGCCAAGGCATGCTTGCGGAGATTGTCCGACGGGGTGAACTCGGTGAGGAGCAACCACGCGGCGGCGCGATCCAGCATACCCGCGTGCGTGTCCGACACTCGGCCCGGCGCGGCCCGCGCCTTACGGCGACCCGGCCGCCCCGCTCCGGGCGCGCCACTTGTCCACCGACTTCTTCGAGAACAGCCACTGCCCGTCTTGCTCGAGGGCCGGGATGCGCCGCTCCACGGCCAGGCGCTCGAGGGTGGCGGCATCCATGGACAGATAGGTCGAGGCTTCGGCCACCGTCATCGTGTCTTTGGGAATCACGTGCGCGAGGTCTCCTTGAGTGCCTGCCTGAGCGACTCGATCTCGGCCTCGAGGGCGTGGATGCGCTCCACCATCTGCTCGAGGGTGCGGGCCAATGGGTCCGGCAGGTCGCTCTGATTCAGGTCGATGCCGGATCGGGCCCCGTCCCGGAATGTTACGCGTCCCGGCACCCCGACCACAACCGAGTTCTCGGGCACCTCCCGCACCACGACGGAGCCGGCTCCGATCCGGCTTCCCTTGCCGATGCGGAACCCGCCGATGATCTTGGCGCCCGCGCCCACCACCACGTTGTCGCCGAGGGTGGGGTGGCGCTTCTCGCGCTTGGTGCTCGTGCCCCCCAGCGTCACCCCCTGCAGGATCGACACGTTCTCTCCCACCTCCGCCGTCTCGCCGATGACCACCCCCATGCCGTGGTCGATGAAGAGCCCGGGCCCGAGGACGGCCGCGGGGTGAACCTCCACCCCGGTCAAGAAGCGACTGACGTGGGAGAGGAAGCGCGCCGGCGTGTGCCACCCGGCCTTCCAGAGGGGATGCGCGAGGCGGTGGAACCAGATGGCATGCACGCCGGGACAGCAGAGCACGACCTCCAGCGGCGACCGCGCCGCGGGATCGCGCTCCAGCACCGTCCGGACGTCACGCCGCATCTGCTCGAACATGGAAAGCCTCCCTATCTCCGGCCGTTCCGGGCCAGGGCATCGCGTGCCGCCGCGCGCAGGGCCCCCGCCACCACCAGGGCGGCGTGGCGCCGCTCGGGCGGCAGTCCTCCCACGGCGGCCTCGATCCGCGCCGGCGGCACCGTGGCGAGATCTTCAAGGGTGAAACCCGCGGCTATTTCGGTGCCGGCGCTACACGCGGCGAGCGTCGGCCCGCATCCATAAGCCTGGAACCGCGCTTCTTCCACCCGGCCGTCGCGCACCCGCAGGTAGAAGCGCGCCAGGTCCATGCATTCCGTGAACTCCTCCTCGCCCACCCCGTCGGGCTCCCGCATGACGCCCGCGTTCCGCGGGTTGCGGAAGTGATCGATGAGGGTCGGACTGTATTGCACTAGCCGATCGAAGGGGGCCTCGACGGCCCCCTCCGAGCCTCCCCCAGCATGGGGTTGCGCCGGCGAAGCCGGCGCTCGAAAGAACGAAGTTGCGAACCCACGTCTTGGACAGCCTCCTAGGGGCGGCCGGCCCCGACGGGCGACTGGGTGCGGAGCTTGGCCACGAGGGGGACGACGGACTCGATCACGTAGTCGATGTCCTCGGCCGAGGTGGCGTGGCCCAGCGACGAGCGCACCGAGCCCATGGCCCAGTCGAGCGGGATGCCCATGGCCACGAGCACGTAGGAGGGCTCGACATTGCCCGAGGTGCAGGCGGAGCCCGCGGAGACGCCGATCCCCTTGAGGTCGAGGCCGAGCACGATGGACTCCGACTCGACATTGCGGAAGCACAGATTGCACGTGCCCGGCAACCGCTCGGTGGGATGTCCGTTCAGGCGCACCTCTTCCACGCGCCCCCGCACGCCGTCCCACAAGCGGTCGCGGAGCGCGGTCAGGCGCACCGCCTCCTCCGCCATCTCGCGGGCGCGGATCTCCACGGCCTTGCCGAGGCCGACGATGCCCGCGACGTTCTCGGTGCCCGCGCGGCGCCGGCGCTCGTGCTCGCCCCCGTGCTGGATGGAGGCCATCTTGGTGCCTTTCCGGATGTAGAGCCCCGCCACTCCCTTGGGTCCATAGATCTTATGTCCCGAGAAGGACAGCAGGTCGATCCCGAAGGCATCCACGTCGATGGGCACCTTGCCGAAGATCTGGACGCCGTCCACGTGCAGGGGCACCCCTGCCTCACGGGTGATGCGTCCGATCTCGCGGATGGGCTGGAGAGTACCGACCTCCGAGTTCGCGCCCATGAGGGACACCACGATGGTGTCCGGCCGCAGCGCCGCGCGGACATCAGCGGGGCTGACCATGCCGTGGCCATCCACGGGCAGATAGGTGGCGGTGAATCCGTCCTGCTCGAGGGCCTGCACCGTGCGCAGGACCGCATGATGCTCGATCTGCGAAGTGATGATGTGGCCCGACCGCCGCGCGGCGGCCACGCCCTTGATGCCCAGGTTGTCGGACTCCGTGCCGCCCGAGGTGATGACGATCTCGTCCTTCGACACCTTGAGGAAGGCGGCGATCTGCTCGCGGCCCGCCTCCATGCCGTCGCGGGCCTCGCGGCCGAAGCCGTGGACGCTCGAGGGATTGCCGAAGCGCTCGCTGAAATAGGGCAGCATGGCCTGGAGCACCTCGGGATGCACCGGCGTGGATGCGTTGTGATCGAGATAGACTCGGCGATTCATTGACGCTCCTCTCTCTGGGTGCTACGCTCGGCCCCGCGATGAACCTGGCGAAGCGCAAGCTTGGACTCATGGTCTCCACGGCGCCCGAGCATCCGAATCTCGACACCGCCCTGGGGCTCGGCCGCGCCGCCCTCGACCGCGGCGCCGAGGTGTACCTCTACCTCATCGACGACGGCGTGGTCGGCGTGGAGGACGCTCGCGTGCAGGACCTGGCCGAGCGCGGCGCCAAGCTGTTCGTCTGCGCGTACGGCTGCCAGAAGCGCCGGCGGCCGCTTTCCGACAAAGCCACCAACTGCGGTCTGGTGGTCCTCGCCGACATCGTCAACGCGACCGATCGCTTTCTCGCCTTCAACTAGCGTGGCGGCCCGCCACCCCGTTCTCGTCCTGATCTCGGAGGATCCGCGCGTCTCCCACCGCGCGAACGAGGCCATGCGCATCGCCCTCGGCCTGGTGGCGGGCGAGACCCCGGTGGACATCGTGCTCACGGGCCCCGCCGTCCATCTGCTCGACGAAGACACGGATGACCTCGTGGACGGCGATGACATCGCCAAGTTCCGCGCCTCGCTGAAAAAGCTCGGCATCCCCTTCCTCGTGGAAGCGGGGGCGGCGCCCGCTGATCCGTCCTGGAACGCCCACGGACACCCCGTGGCGCCCATCACGACCGAAGGCATCGCCGCGCTCGTGCCCAAGGCCGAGCGCTTTCTTGTCTTCTGATGCCCCGCTTCCTTCATCTCATCAAGCGGGACTCCCTGCCCCTGGCCCCCGCCCTCGTGGCGCGGCAGCTTCAGGAGCCCGGCGCGGAGGTCACCGTGGTGCTCCTCGACGGCGCCGCTCCCGCCCTGCCCGCGGGGGTGGCCGTCAAGCGTCTGGGCGCCGACCTCGATCACGATGCGCTCCTGGATCTGATCTTCGCGAGCGATCACGTGGTCACCTGGTAGCTCGCGCGGCGGCGAGAGGCCGACGTGGGCATCATCTGTCCTGGTACTCTTCGTGCCACTTCATCTGAATCTTCTCGAGGACGCCCTCGTTGGAGGCCTTGGGGTCATCGCGGAATCCCGCAAGGGCCACCACCCACTTGTGCAGGTCGGTGAAGCGCACGGTGAGCGGGTCCACGTCGGGGTGCTCGTCCATGAGGGCGAGCGCGATGTCCTCGGCATCCTTCCAGGTCATGGCCATCTCCGAATCTCCATCATTTGGGAATCTCGACCACGACGTCGCCGCGCACCACGGCCTGGCAGCCGAGGCGGGAGTGCAGGGTCAGCCCCTCGGCGGTGTCGAGACGGTCCTCCTCGTCCAGCTCCATCGTCGAGAGGTTCTCCTCGCCTTCCCGCACCACGACGTGACAGGTCGTGCAGGCGCAGCTGCCCCCGCAGTTGTGCTCGAGCTTGATGTTGTTGGCGAGCGCGATATCCAGGAGCGAGCCCGGCTTCCCGTGGTCGGCCAGCGGATACTTGCTCTCGTCGACCTCCACCGTCACGTTGAGGGGCAGGAAGGTGACCTTGTGGGTTGCCATCACGGCCCCTTCAAGATCTGGTCGGCCCGCCGGGACGTCACGGCCTCCTTGAGGGCCGCCTCCAGCATGATCTGCGCCAGGGGCTCGGTGGCCCGGTTCAGTGCGGTGGTGCGCTCCCGGATCGCGTCGCGGTCCGTGCCCGCCTCCACGGCGCGAAGCACGTCGATGGCCTCGCTGATCCGCCGCCGCTCCTCGGCGCCCACGAGGTGGCCGCCCTGGGCGAGGGCCCGCCGCACATGGTTCATGACCGTCTCGGCTTCCGTCCTCGTCTCGATGAGCAGCCGCGCATTGACGTCAGCCTCCGCGTGGGTAAAGGAGTCTTCCACCATCTGGGCGACCTCGGCCTCGCTGAGCCCGTAGGTCGGCTTGACCTCGATGGCGGCCGCCTTGCCCGTGCGCTGCTCCCGGGCTTGAACCTGCAGCATGCCGTTCGCGTCGATGAGGAAGGTGACCTCGATCTTGGGCATGCCCGCGGGCATGGGATCGATGCCGGAGAGGTCGAAGCGCGCCAGGGAGCGGTTGTCCTTGGCGAGCTCCCGCTCCCCCTGCAGCACGTGCATGTCGACGGCCGTCTGTCCATCCACCGAGGTCGTGAAGTACTCCTTGGCCATGGTGGGGATCGTGGTGTTGCGCGAGATCAGCACGCTCACGATGCCGCCCAGCGTCTCGATGCCCAGGGAGAGGGGCGTGACGTCGAGGAGGAGCATGTCCGTGATGCCGCCCGCCAGGATCTGTGCCTGGATGGCAGCGCCCAGGGCCACCACCTCGTCGGGATTGAGCTGGCTGTGCGGTGTCTTGCCGAAGAGCTCTTCCACGCGGCGGCGCACCAGCGGTACCCGCGTCGAGCCGCCCACGAGCACGATCTCGCTCACCTGGTCGGGCGTGAGCCCCGCGTCCTTGAGGGCCAGGCGGCACGGACCGAGCGTCTGGTCCACGAGCGGCGCGATCAAGCGCTCGAGCTCCCCGCGCGTGATCTCGCGCCGGTACGTGAAGCGCTCGAACGGGATGGTGAGGGTGGTCCGCTCGTCGGCGGACAGGCGGCACTTGGCCGCCTCCGCCCCCAGACGGAGCTCCTGCACGGCCTCGGGATCGCTCGAGAGGTCCTCGCCGTGGGCCGCCTTGATGTCCGCGAGCAGCCAGTCGACCACGGCGCGGTCGAAGTCATCGCCGCCGAGATGCGTATTGCCATTGGTGGCCAGGACCTCGAACACCCCGTCCTTGACGCGCAGGATGGAGATGTCGAAGGTGCCGCCGCCCAGATCGTAGACCGCGATCAAGCCCTGGGCGAGCTTTTGCAGGCCATAGGCGAGCGAGGCCGCGGTGGGCTCATTGACGATGCGAAGCGCCTCCAGCCCCGCGATGCGCGAGGCGTCCTTGGTCGCCTGGCGCTGGGCATCGTTGAAGTACGCGGGCACGGTGATCACCGCCCGGTCCACCGGCTCGCCGAAATGCGCCTCGGCCTGCTGCTTCAGCGTGCGGAGGATCTGGGCCGAGACTTCGGGCGGCGTCACCTCGCGGTCGCCCACGCGGATGCGCACCATCTCGTCGCTCGCCACGATCTGGAAGGGCACGTGGCGCATCTCGTCCCGGACATCGTCCCCGCCACGGCCCATGAAGCGCTTGATCGAGTAGATGGTCCGCCCGGGATTGCGGGCGAGCTGCCGCCGCGCGGCCTCGCCGATCACGATCCCGGCCGGCGTGTAGGCGACCACGGAGGGCAGAAGCCGGCGCCCCTCCGCGTCCGGGATGACCCGCGGGACCCCGGCCGCGTCCACGTAGGCGACCAGGCTATTGGTGGTGCCGAGGTCAATGCCGACGATGCGCGACATGCGTCTCTACGTCCTCTCCCAAGGCCTGGCTCAAGTCGTCGATCACCGTGCGCAGGTAGGCCCGCGCGGCCAGGCGCTGCTTGAACCGATCGAGGAGGGGCGCGCGCTCAGCCAGGCGCTCCACGGCGTCGTCCCACTCCGCCGCCCCGTCGATCACCGCCGTCTCCTCCGCCCGCCGGCGAGCCTCGAGGCGCTCCCGTTCCGCCCTCAGGCGGGCGGACGTCTCTGCCGTCAGCCTTGCGGACTTGGCTTCCTCGAGCGCCTCCTGCACCTCGAGCATCTCCTCGAGGAGGTCCGTGGGCGGCCTGGGCTTGGCCGAGGTCTCCTCGCGGATCTCCCGTCCTTCTTCGAGGGCGATCAGGTACTCCACGCGGGAGATCGGATCGCGGAGTGTCCGGTAGGCGCGGTTGACCAGGGCCGAGGCCTCGAGCGCGGTGGCCTGCGCCTCGGCGCCCGCCGTCTGATGAAAGTCCGGGTGGTGGCGCCGCGAGAGGTCATAGAAGCGCCGCTGGAGCTCTTGGAGATCCAGCGAGAGCTTGCGCGGCAGTCCGAACACCTCGAAGTAATCGGTCACGTCACGACGTCTCCATAAAATACGAACGGGCCCGCCGGGGCCCGTTCTGGTTCGCTCCGCTCGGTCCGTGCCCCGGCTATGCCACGGTCCCGGCCTTATGCCGAAAACGAGGTTCCACAGCCACAGCTCGATTTGGCCTGGGGGTTGATGAAGGTGAACCCCCCCTGCAGCCCTTCCGTGACGTAGTCGAGGGTGACGCCGTTCAGATAGAGGTAGCTCTTCGCGTCGCAGACCATCTGGACGCCGTCGACGTCGAACTTCTTGTCGTGGGGGCCGAGCTCGGAGTCGAATTCCAGCGAATACGACAGCCCCGAGCAGCCCCCGCCCTTGACCCCCAGGCGCAGGAAGACCCCGTGGAGGTTCTGGTCCTCCAGGAGCTTCTTGACCTGATTGCTCGCCTTCTCCGTCAGTGCCAGCGCCATCAGTCCCTGTCCTCCTTACTCTTTCGATGCCGCGCCCGGGCCCTCGGCTTCCGCCTTGCTCCACTTCTCCTTGTAGTCGTGGAGCGCCGCCTTGATGGCGTCCTCCGCGAGCACGGAGCAGTGGATCTTCACCGGGGGCAGCTTGAGCTCGTTGACGATATCGGTGTTCTTGATCTTGGCGGCATCGTCCACCGTGCGTCCCTTGAGCCACTCCGTGGCCAGGCTCGACGAGGCGATGGCGGAGCCGCAGCCGAAGGTCTTGAACTTCGCGTCCTCGATGACTCCCGTCTCGAGGTTGACCCTGATCTGGAGCTTCATGACGTCGCCGCACTCCGGCGCCCCCACCAGCCCCGTGCCCACGCCCGGCGTGTCCTTCGTAAAGGACCCGACATTGCGCGGGTTGTTGTAATGGTCCACTACCTTGTCGCTATAGGCCATGTCGCACCATGCCTTCTGGCACCTGGACGGCGCCGCTATTCACCCTTCCACTGGATGGTCTTGAGATCCACGCCTTCCTTGGCGAGCTCGTAGAGCGGGGACATCTCGCGGAGGCGCTGCACGACCTCTACCGAGCGCCGGCCCACGAAGTCCACCTCTTCCTCGGTCGAGAAGCGGTGAAGCCCGAACCGGATCGAGGAGTGGGCCAGCTCGGAGTCGACGCCGAGGGCCGCGATGACATAAGAGGGCTCGAGGGTCGACGACGTGCACGCCGAGCCCGATGACAGCGCGGACTCCTTGTTGAGCCCCATGAGCACCGACTCGCCTTCGACATAGGCGAAGGAGATGTTCAGGTTGTGAGGCAGCCGCTGGGTCGGGTGGCCGTTGACATAGGCCTCGTCCACTTTCGAGAGGATGAGATCCTGCAGCCGGTCGCGCAACGCCCCCAGCCGCTTGCCTTCCTCGTCCATGACCTCGCGGCAGATCTCCGCGGCCTGGCCGAACCCGACGGCCAGGGGTACCGGCACCGTACCGGAGCGCATGCCGCGCTCGTGCCCGCCCCCGTCCATCATGGCCGCCACCCGCACCCGGGGACCCTTGCGGCGCACGTAGAGGCAGCCCACGCCCTTCGGCCCGTACATCAGGTGGGCGGTGGCCGAGAGGAGGTCGATGCCCATTGCTTCCACGTTCACAGGCACCTTGCCCGCGGCCTGGGTCGCGTCGGTGTGGAAGATGATGCCGCGCTCCTTGGCCAGCTTGCCGATCTCGGCGATGGGCTGGATGGTCCCGATCTCGTTGTTCGCGAACATCACGGAGATCAGGATGGTCTTCTCGGTGATGGCCGCCTTGAGGGCCTCCACGTCCACCAGGCCTTCCCGTCCCACGGGCAGATACGTCACCTCGAAGCCCTGGCGCTCCAGGCGCTTGCAGACGTCGAGGCTGGCCCGCTGCTCGATGGTCGTGGTGAGGATGTGATTGCCCTTCTCGCGATACATCTCCGCCACGCCCTTGAGGGCGAGGTTGATGGACTCCGTCCCCCCGGAGGTGAAGACGACTTCCTTCGGATCGCGCGCGCCGATGAGGGTGGCGATCTGCTCTCGCGCCTTGTCCACCCCGGCTTCCGCCTCCCACCCGAAGGGATGGTTACGGCTGGCCGGGTGGCCGAACTTCTCCGTGAAGTAGGGCAGCATGGCCTCGAGCACCCGCGGATCCATCGGGGTCGTGGACTGGCTGTCCATGAAGATGGGAAGCTTGAGCGGCATCGTCTCTCTCCTACCTCGTGGAGACCAGCTCGTCCACTGGCACTCCGACTGGCACTCCTACTGGCACTGCTACCGGCCCCACGGGGTCCGCGGCAAGCTCGGCGAGCGTCATGGTGTCGAGCAGTCGGCTGATGCTGGTCTGGATTTTCTGAACCGGCCGACGCAGATTGCAGCGCGAATACTGCGGACAATCGTCTCCGTCGGTCATGCAGCTCACGATCTTGATCGGACCCTCGAGGGCCCGCACCACCTGCCCCACGGTGATCGCGTCGGGGCGGCGCGTGAGCTCATAGCCGCCCTTCGGGCCGTTATGGGCCGTGATGAGCCGGCTCTTGGCCAGCCGCTGCAGGATCTTGGCGAGGAGCTCCGCGGGAATGTGGAACTCTTCGGCGATGCGCTTGGTGTTCACGGCTCCCTCATCGCCGTGGGCGGCGATGTAGTGCATGGCCATCAGCCCATAGTCTGCTCGCTTCGTGAACCTCAGCATTCTGGCTCTACCCTCTCGGTCATCTCGAGTCTATATCCGACCAAACTCATCTCCGACCTTTATAGTCGGAGTCTGCCACCTGTCTTGGCCCCTGTCAAGCCCTAAACGTTGATTATTCAGGTCGATTAGAGGCCCTGGAGAGGGTCAGGTCCAGGCTTCGCGAAGGCGCCTGGCTGCCTCTTCCGGGGCGATCTCGTTGACATGGATCCCGCCGATCCGGGTCAGTCGCTCCGGGGTCGGGGTGATCTCGAGATGCCAGTGGTAGTCCTCTGCGAGGCTGGACCACTCATTGGGAAGAAGCTTGGCCGCCTCGTTGGGCGCCGTGTACAGCACCATCTCGAAGGAGGGGTCGCCCTGGGTGCCCGCCAGCATGCCGAAATAACCGCGGAGCAGGCGGGCGAGGTCGGCCGCCGTATCGGGCGTCAGGTCCCGGTCGTACGCGCAGGCGTGGTGGCGCGGGAGAACCCAGGCCTCGTACGGTGAGCGCGCCGCATAGGGGACCATGAGGACGAAGTGAGGCGTCAGCCGGATCAGTCGCTCCTCGTCGGCCACCTCCTGCCGGATGATGTCGCAGAAGACGCAGCGGCGCTTGTATTCGAAGTACTCGCGACAGTGGATGAGCTGGCGCCGCACGTCGTCGAAGATGACGGGCACGGCGATGACGCGAGAGTAAGGGTGGCTGATGCGCGAGCCGGGCTTGCGGTAGCGTCGCGAGATCAGGATGTCGCGAATGGCGGGATCCTTCTTCAGATCGCGCAGCCGGTCGCGGTACATCCACAGGACCTGCTCCCACTGCGCCTCGTCCATGGCCGCCGGCGTCAGATCGTGCTCCGGGCTTTCGATGATGAGCTCGGTCGCCCCGCGCGGCGGGACCCTGTCGTAGAGACCCACGCCCTCGCGCCCGACGTTACGCTCGACGCTGAAGTATGGGTCGATCTCGGGGACGACCCGCACGCTCCAGCCCGGTCCATCGGGCGAGGAGCCGTCCTTGCGATAGGCGACGATCTCCGGCGGTGTGCGGGACTCGTGGCCGGGACAGAAGGGGCACTCGTCGTTCGCAGGGATCGCCGCGCCCGCGGGCCGCACCAGCACCCATTGGCCCCGGGTGGGGTCTTTCCGAAGATCAGTCATGCTCAAGCCCACGATAGGGAAGCGGGCGGCACAAGTCAAGATTCGATGAGGTCCGGGCAAGGCGGAAGAGAGTTTCTTTCGTCTCAGGGCGTGGCGTTCGACGACGTGAACGTGAGGGCGGACACGGAGGCGCGCACCCTCAAGTCCCTGCTCGGCATCTTGCAGGCTGCTCAAAAGGGTCCAGATGCGAGGCGGCGCCCCGCACTTCGAGTTGAGCGGCGGCCATCGGCCGACGCGAGACGAGGGCTGAGTCAATCCGCAGATGAGGCGTAGCTCTCATTCAGCCCTCGCCTCGTGGCTGCGCCTCTCAGCTCGAACTGCCACGTACGTTGACCCTGCGGCCGAGGGCGCCGCACTCCCGCAGATGGGCCCTTTTCAGCAGCCTGCTACTTTTCTTTCTCGAACTGGTTCTTCAGCTTGCGCAGGTGGAGCTTGGCCACATCCACCCAATCCTTCTCGGTGGGCAGCGGCCCCGCCAGCTGGATGTAACGTTCCCAGAGCGTGATGGCCTCGCGCGGATCCGTACGCTCGAAGACCAGGGCCAGGTTGTAGAGCGCACCCGTGTTCTTGGGATCCAACTCCACCACCTTCTTGTACTCGGCGATGGCCTCGGGATAGAGACCCTTGTCCTCGTACACCTCGGCCAGCCCCATTCTGGCCTCGGTATTGAGCGGGTCGAGGTCGACGGCTTTCTTGTAGGCTTGCACCGACTCGTAGTAGAGACCCTTCTCCGCGTAGTAGATCTTGCCGAGGCTCGCGTGCACCTGGGCGGAGAGCGGATTGTGGACGAGCGCCTTCTGGTAGGCGCTGATGGCGCCGTTGACGTCGCCCTTGGCGGCCTTGGCATCACCGAGCCCCACGTGGGCCTCGGCATAGAAGGGCCGGAGGTCTATGGCCTTCGCATAGGCTTCCTCGGCCTGGTCGAAGAGGCGGCGCGGCGCCGTGAGAAAGAGGTCCCCCAGGGACTTGTAGGGCTCGGGGAAGGTCGAGTCGAGCTGCGTCGAGGCGCGGAACTGTGCCGCCGCCTTCCACCGATTGCCGAGGGCCTGATGGACGGAGCCGAGCGCGTACTGGGCGAGGACGAACTGCGCGTCGGCTTCGATGGCGCGAGAGAGGTGCTCCACCGCCGCCTCATTGGCCTCCTGCGTGCCGCGAACGGCCGCGGCGCGACCGCGCACGTAGGACTCCCAGGCCTTGAGGGAGCCCGTGGGGGCGGCCCACTTCTGCATGCGCGCGGCCTCGGCATCGGAGAGCGGGATCTTGAGCGACCGCGCATAGGCCACGGGCAGCTGGCGCAGCTTCTCGAGCAGCGCACCGTCCGGCACGGCGATCGGATCGAGGGTTCCCCGCTCCACCCGCTCGCCGCGAACCTCGACCCAGCGGGCCTGGATCGTCGCGTCCCCCGCCGCCGCGCGGCGTATCTCGCCAAAGAAGGCGACATCGGCCCGGAGCACTCGGGCGGCGGCCACAGTCGCCTGCTCGTCCCAGGCATCGGGCTGCGTCAAGGACTGGAGCCGTGACCGCTCGATCAGGATGATGCCGGGGATCTGGCGGAAGCTGCTCATGATCGACTGGGCGGCCGCCTCGCCCATCCACTGCTCTTCGCGCGGAAGGTCCGGAGTGGCGAAGGGCAGGATGAGCACGCTGCGGACCTTGGTGGCGGCGGCGGCCGGCGTCTGTGCCGACGCGGGCATCGCCCCCCAGACAAGGAGCCAGGCGGTGCAGACGGCGAGCCAGGCAATGCGGGTGATGATTGCGCGGCGTTTCGAGATGCTGCTATCGGATACGCGGCTACCGATTCGTGTCACGTCCGGGCCCTCCCTGGGTGAGGCGCAGGGCGCGGAGCCACGCCCCCATGCGACCGAGAGCGCCGGGGCCGATGCGCCGCAGCGCGATCTCGGGGATCAGCAGGACGGCCGACAGTCCGACCAGCCACGGCCAGAGGTCGATCCACAGCCGAGACTTGCGCCGATTCTGCAAAAAGACATCGCGCGGCTGGGCGACGGCACCGCCGCCCGTCACTTCCGAGATCTCCCGCAGGAATGCCTCGTCCACGCCCAAGTCCCGGAACTCCTGCGCATAGGGTACCACCAGGCCCGCCAGCTGCGAGCCCACCATCTGGTCGCCCCGCCGCTGCGACATGCCGACCAGGTAGACCCCCTCCTGGGCCGCCGGGAAGCGACCCCGATAGCGGCCTGGCGCGATCTGCTCGAGCTCGACCACGGAGCGGTACTTGTCCGGAGCGACCACGCCGACCTGTGAATCGAGGAAGTTGACGAACTCGCCCTTCGCATCGATGGCGTCGACCACGACCTCGCCCGCCTCGTCCACCCGCGAGACGCTCGCCACCGTATCGCTTCTCGAGCCCGTCCGAAGCGTCCACCGGGTGATCTGGGCCCAGAACTTGTTGAAGCCGCCCCACCGCAGCCACAGCACCGCCCACTTGCCCTTGGCATCCGAGGTGAACGCGGCGGCCCGGCCGAGCCCGTAGCGCCAGGTGGCGAGCAGCGGGTCTTCCTGATGCGTCATCAGGACCATCTCGCCATTGCCCTTGAGGGTGGTGGCGACATAGCCACCGAGCGGCGGCGCCTCCTTCCAGTCGATGTCCTGGATGGCCTCGTGACCCGGCTGGGCGACGGCGGGCTTGAACGGCTGCTCCACCAGCGAGGCCTTGGAGGCGAGCTGCGTCTCGAGGGTGAAGATGCGCGGGACGGTCGCGCCCTCGTCCGTGTAGTAGAAGCGCCCGCGCCCCCACTTGGCGATGTCGACCATGAGCTGGATGTCGGCGTCCTTGCCGATGGCCACGGTGGACACCGTGATCTTGTCCTTGGCCATGCGCCGGATCAGGCCGGCGAAGTCACCGCGGGTCATCTGGCCGTCGGACAGGAAGATGACGTGCTTGAGAAGGGCGGGCCGGTCGAACAGAACCTGGTAGGCCTCCTTGAGGGCGGGGTAGCCGTCGGTGCCCCCGCCGGCCTTGATGGTGGCGATGGCGTGATGGATGGCCTGCTTGTCACGCGCGGGCCGCATGGCCGAGTCCCAGACGAACTCCGTGTCCCAGCTCATGACCCCGACCTCGTTGCGCTCGTCGAGCAGGTCAACGACCAGGTGGGAGGCTTCTTTCGCGATGTCGAGCTTGGTCGCCTTGTCGTCGGTAGTCATGGCCATGGAGCCCGACCGGTCGATGGACAGCACCACGGCCAGGCTCGGGATTTCGATCTTCTGCTTGACCTCCATGGTGACGGGCAGAGCTTCCTCGATGGGCGTCCGGTAATAGCCGCCCAGGCCGAAGCTCTCCTCGCCGCCCACCATGATGAGCCCGCCCCCCTGCTCGCGGACGTAGTCGCGGATGTTCTCCATCTGCTTCTTGGTCATCTTGAGCGACGACACATTGGACAGGATGACGCCGTCGTACTTCTGGAGACCTTGGGCCTCCTTGGGGACACGCTCCGCCTCCACGAGATCCACGTCCACGTGCTGGGCGCGCAGGGCGGCCGTGAGCGCCTGGGCCTGGCTGCGGTCCTTCTCCACGAGTAGCACCTGGGGGCGGCCCCGCACCACCACCGTGCCAATGGCCCGATTGTTTTCTTCGATGACGTCGCCCTCCACGTCGATGGCGGCCTGGAAGACGTGGATGCCGCTCTGCTCGAGCGACTGTCGATAGGAGAAGACGTTCTTGCCCGCGTTGAGCTTGACGACCTGGGACCCGAGGAACTCACCGTTCCGGAAGAGGGAGAGCCGTCCCTGGGTCTCGGCCTGGCTCCACGCGACCACCTTGGCCTTGAAGGGCTCGCCGAACTTCACCTCCTGAGGCAGGAGCATGGACTCGACCACGACCTCCTGCTTGAAGGTCAGGGGCGCCGGGACATACCAGATGTCGGCCCCGGCATCCTTGGCCGCCTGCGCGACGGCGAGCGCATTGCCCACGTTCTGCCGCCCGTCGGAGAGCAGCACGAATCGGTTGGCGTGGCCGGGGGGCGCCGTGGCCAGGGCCAGCTGGAGCGCCTGCGCGAGATTGGTCCCTCGTCCGCCCACCGTGGCCTGGGGGCGATCGATCTTGTTGCCCGGCTTGAGCGCCTGATCGACCACCGCCTCCTCACCGAAGACGATGACCCCCGACTGGTCGCCGGGCCGCGCGGCGCCGGCCGACTGGGCGGCGAAGCGGAATGCGCTCTCGCGCGCGGCCAGGCTCACGCTGTCGGAGACGTCCAGGAGATAGATGACGTTGAGACGGTCGACGCCGCGCGGAAGGACGGGCTTGAGCAAGGCCGCCGCGAGCAGGACGAGGAGCACGCACCGCAGTCCGAGGGCCCAGCGGTCGCCGTCGTTGAAGGGCAGCCCGTACCGCCCCGCCGTCTGTCGCCGCCAGTAGAGCACGCCCTCGATGGTCAGGAGGACGAGGGCAAGGAGGGCCAGGAACTGCCAGAGCTCGCGCTGCACCGGCACCGGCGCCGTGTCCGCGCGCGCGCCCTCCACGAAGGCGGGAAGCGGCTTGGGCGCCAGCTCCGACTCGTCGGGACTGAAGAGATTGACGGCGACCTTGGTCTCCCCGCGCGGCGTGGACACCGTGTAGACGCCGACCTCGTCCGTCTCCGTATAGCTGATGGCCCCGCGGGTCACCTGGGCGCGAACGCTCCGGCCCCCCGGCGTCGTCACCGTGGCCGTGTTCACGCCGTGCTCGACGGGGAGCAGAATGGGCTGACCGGTCTGAAGCGACAGGCTCGACTGGTCCAGGCCCGCCGGGTGCAGCCAGCGGAGCGACTTGGACATCATGAGCGGGAAGGCCACGCGAAGGGGCAGGTCGGACTGGAAGAGGTCGAAGCCGAAGAAGACGGCCTTCCGGTTCGGCTCCTCCAGGAGGTAGACGAGGGGACCTCCGACGGCCTCGACGAGGATCTTTCCCGCCGCCATTGGCCGCACGCGCATGGCGTCCTGGATGGCGATCTTGGCGAAGTCGACCTGCCGCATGATCGGATGCTTCCGGTCCCAGTCCATGACCACCGGCGTCTCGATGCGGCCCAGCACCTCGATGGGCACGTCGGGCGGCGCCGTGTTGACGAGGATGAATCGGCCGGGGCCGAGCTTGGGCGGGCTGACCCCGTCGAGCACCACCACGTCGAAGGTCTCCATGCCGCCCTGGTAGGCGTCCGGCTTGCGCACCTCGAGCTTAACTTGAGGGTCGGTCGACAGCTCCTTCTCGAGGAAGAGGTTACCGGGGCTGACGAGCAGGACATTGATGGCGCGGACGGGCGGGATGACGGCGTAGGCGACGTCGTCGGATGCGAGGTCGTCGGAGACGTTGAGGCGCGCGCGCACCACGCCGCCGCCCTCGTGCGAGAAGGGCATCACCACCGCCCGCCGCACCTGCGGCTCCAGGGTCAGCGTCTTCTGGGCCACGATGTCGGTGTTGAGGGTCAGGGTGAAGCTGAACGTCTCGGGCTGATCCGAGAAGTTGACGACGGACAGGAACGCCTGCGAGTCGTAGGCGCCGATGTAGTTGCGCCGCACGGCCAGGTTGGTGATGGCGACGTTGCGGCCGCGCTGGCCCACGCCCACCCAGCGCACACGCACGTCGTCGGCCTGGCCGCGCAGGGCCGCCGGGTGCGCGCCGTCCGTGAAGACGTGGATCTCCGCGCGGGGGTCCTGCCCGACGAGGGCGCGGGCGGTTCGCACGGCCTCTCCGAGTCGATTCGGCAGGTCACGCGGCTGGGCGCCGCGGATGGCCGCCAGGGTCAGCTGGCGGTCTCGGCTGAAGGGAGCGAGCACCCGCGGCTGCACGGCGCCCTCGATGACCATGACCTCGGCGCCCGCGCCGAGCCGGCCGACGAGGTCCAGCGCCTCGCGCTGGGCGCGGCCGAAGCGCGAGGGGTTGACGTCGGTGGCCTTCATGGAGGCCGAGGTGTCGAGGACGACGACGATGCGCTTGGCCCCGTAGCCCATGACGGTTGCTGCCGGACGGGCCAGGGCCAAGGCCAAGGCGAGCAGGGCCAGCAACTGCAAGATGAGCAGCGGGTCGCGCTGGAGACGCTGGAAGAAGGTCGAGGCCTCCCGGTCGCGGAGCGAGGGCTTCCAGAGCATGAGGCTCGGCACCGTGGCCTGCCGGCGCCGCACCTTCAGGAAGTAGAGGAGAAGCAGGGGGACCGACAGGGCGGCCAGGAGCAACGCGAGAGGTTGGAGCAGGCTCATGCGAGCAGGAGTCCCTTGAGCTCGCGGAGCACGAGCTCCTCTACGGGGGTGTCGGTGGCCACGCGGTGATAGCTGATCTCGTTGGCGCGGCAGAAGCTCTCGGCGCTCTCCAGAAACTCGCTCAGGCGCTCGCGGTATCCGCGCATGGCCTCACCGTCCATGGTGAAGTCCTGCATCTCGCCCGTCTCGGCGTCCGTGAGCCGGAGGTCCCCGGCCAGGACAGGATTCATCTCCTCGGGCGAGAGCAGGTGAATCACGTGGACATCGAAGCGGCGCTCCAGCAGCGCCTTGAGGCCGCGCTCGTATCCCGCAGGGTCGAGGAGGTCGGAGATCAGCACGGCCAGGCCTGCCTCGCGCGAGCGGAGCGCGTAGGCCACCAGCGCCTCGGACAGCCCCGTGGGGCCCTCCCCGCGCAGGCGCGCGGCGAACTCCAGCAGCGAGAGCAATTGCCCGCGCCCGCGCGCCGGGCTCCAGCCCTCGGCCATGCGGTCACGGATGACGGCCACGCCCACCCGCTCGTGGCTGGCCAGGCCGACGAAGCCCAGGGCCGCGGCCAGCCGCGCCGCGTAGCGGAGCTTGCCGGGATCGCCGAAGCTCATCGACGCGGAGCCGTCGAGGAGGAGGTGCAAGCGCAGGTCCTCCTCGTCCACGAAGAGCTTGAGATAGAGACGGTCGAGCCGGCCGTAGATATTCCAGTCGACGTAGCGCAGGTCGTCGCCCACCCCGTAGGGCCGGTAATCGGAAAACTCGACGCTCATCCCCTTGCGGGGGCTCTTGCGCTCGCCGCGGGTGCGACCCCGGAAGGCCCGCCGGGACAGGAGGGCGAGCCGCTCGAGCTGCAGGAGGAACTCGGGCGAGAGCAGGTCCTGTCCGCGGGTCGCGGTGGGCACGAGCTATCTCTCGTCCAACGCCTTGAAGTACTCCTTCACTTGCCCGTGGTAGTCGCGGGGGACCTGCTCGCGGGCGATGTCCTCTTCCATCTGCTTGCGGTACTGGCCGAGCACCCCGAGGTATTGCAGCCGCGAGGGCACCTTGCCACCGCGTCCAACCATATTGGTGTCGACACCCTCCTTTCGTCCGGCGCGCGATTCGCCCTCGACCCCGACGTCGTAGGGGTTGGTGCGGAGGCGCTGCGTGGGATCACCCTTGGGGCTGCCGCTCCTGCCCTTGCCCGGCAGAGAGCCTTCGCCCTCCGGGAAGTCGCCGTCGTCGCCCGGCCCCCCACCCTGGCGGCCATCGCCGCGCCTACCACCGCGCCGCTCATCGTCGCGACCGCCGCGCAGGCCCTTGCCGTCGCGTCCCTTCTCCTCCATGGCGCGGAGCTTGTTGAGGGCGCGCTCCATGGCTTCCATGGCCCGGTCGGTCTGGCCCTGCTCGAGTGCCTCCATGCCTTCGCCGAGATCGCCCTGGTAGCTCGGATCGCCCTTGCGGCCGAGCCGCTCCATCTCCTTCATGAGCTCACGCAGCTTGTCGGGCGAGAACTGCTCGCCGCGCAGGCCCCCGCGCAGGGCCTTGGCCTTCTGGAAGACCATGCGCTGCTGACTCTGCGTGAAGTCACGCTGGAGATCGGGCAAGCGGTCGAGCTGGTCCAGCATCCGGATGCGGTCGTCACCCTTTTTCAGGAATGCGTTGAAGTCCGGGGCCTGGCTCGAGATCGACGTGTCCTTGAAGATCGCGGAGAGGTCGCCCGGCTGGGAGGACGTGCCGGTGCCGCCGCGGGGGCCGAAGGTCTTCTCTTGCATGTCGGCGCGCCGGACATCCTCGCGCTTCGGCCCTCGCGGCTGATCCTGGCTCTCCAGCGCGCCGCTCCGATCCGACGGCTTCGTCTCGTCCTCCTGGCGAGTGGGCGACAAGGTGGGCAGGGCGCCCTGGGGCAGCGGAATGGCCGGAGCCAGGGCGAGAGCCAGGCCCAGGGCCAACGGCACGGGCACGAGCTTGGCTTCCCGCGGAATGCGGCGAGGGATGACGCGACGGCCGGCGAGGGCCTGGACACGAGAGACGGCATCGGCCACCTGCGCGGCCACGAGCGGCGTGCGGTCCGGCCGGTCCGCCCACTCGAGTGCGGTGGCGATGCGGTCCTGGAGGCCATAGCCGCGGTCGGCGAGACGCGCGGCCTCGGCATCGGGCAGTCGCATGAGGAAACCCGTGACGGCGCCGGCCAGGGCACCGGCGGCGAGGCAGGCGCCCGCCCACGCAAATCCGGCCAAGCCCAGAGAGTCCCGCAGCACAAGCGGCACCAGGGCCGCGAGCGCACCCATGAACAGGCCGCGGAGCCCGTAGAACTCCGCCCGCCGTAACCGGACTTCCCGGCCGACGCCCGCCACTGCGCGCTCAAGTATCGTGAGATCGGGCATGCGCCCTCCTCGACGCGCTAGCGGAGAAACACCTCTTTCTCCGTAGTGCTCAGGTTTTCCGCTGCCTCGATGATCTGGGTGATCAGCTTGTCCACGTCCACGCCCTCGGCTTCGCCCTCGAAGTTGAGGATGATGCGGTGGCGGAGGGCGGGCAGGGCCATGGCGCGCAGGTCCTCGATGCTGACGTTGTAGCGACCGTCGCTCAGTGCGCGCACCTTGGCCCCCAGAACCAGGGCCTGCGCTCCGCGCGGACTGGCCCCGTAGCGGACGAAGCGCCGCGTGGCCTCGGGAGCCCGCTCCCACTGTGGGTGGCTCGCGAGCACGATGGTGGCGGCGAGGTCGCGCACATGCGAGGCGATGGGGACCTCGCGCACGAGCTCGCGGAAGGTCATGACCCGCGGCCCCGTCATGACGCGGGAGATGGCGACCTCCCGCACCTGCGTGGTGCGGTCGATGATCTCCGTCAGATCCTCCAGGGCCGGGTATTGCACGCGCAGCTTGAGGAGGAACCGGTCGAGCTGCGCCTCCGGCAGAGGATACGTCCCCTCCATCTCGATCGGATTCTGGGTGGCCAGGACGAAGAAGGGCAAGGGCAGCGGGTTGGCCGTCCCCGAGACGGTGACCGCGCCTTCCTGCATGCCTTCGAGCAGCGCGGACTGTGTCTTGGGCGTCGCCCGGTTGACCTCATCGGCAAGAAGAATGTGGGCGAAGATCGGGCCTCTCTGGAACTGGAAGTGCTTCCGGCCCGCCTCGTCCTCGATGATCATGTTGGTGCCTATGATGTCGCCGGGCATGAGGTCGGGCGTGAACTGTATGCGCGAGAAGGACAGCTCGAGGCTCTCGGCCAGCGTCTTGATGAGGAGGGTCTTGCCGAGACCGGGGACACCTTCGAGCAGCACGTGCCCGCCGGCGAAGAGCCCGGTGAGCACGTGGTTGATCACGTCGTCATGGCCGACGATGACCTTGCGGACCTCGCTGCGGAGGGCCTGGAATCCGGCGACGAACTCCTGGACCCGCTGTTCCTGACTGGGGGCTGACGTGAGAGACTGCGACATTCGCAACTCCTTTCCCATCTTGGATGGGACAGCGGACCACAGATTCTAGCCATGATAGGGGTGGTTCTCCGATCCGTCAACTGATCGCGTCACGCGGCTGAAGCGCTCCGGTCACATGCCCATTCAGGGAGCAGGCGCCAGCCTGTCGAAAAGTCTGACATAGCCGTCGATCTCGGCCTCCGGACGGAAAACGAGAGCGCGGGTCCGTCCCGCCGCGCCGAGTCGCGCGCGGAGCTCACCATCCTCGAGGAGCCGCTCGGCCTGGGCGGCCAGCTCTGTCGCGTCCGCGAAGAGGAGGCCGGTGACACCGTCTTCGATCAGGGCGCGGTTGCCCTCGATGTCCGAGGCGAGCACCGCGCGTCCGAGGGTGAGCGCCTCGAGCACCGAGTTCGGCATGCCGCCTTCGGAGATCGAGCAGTTGAGCACGATGTCGGCGGCGTGGAGGAGCGCGGGTATGCGCGCATGCGGCACCGCGCCGAGATACCGGCACCAGGGTCGGCTCTCGATCCCGAGGAACAGCTTCCGACCTTCCTCGGCGTCCAGCACCGGCCCGACATAGCGCAGCTCGAAGTCTGAATGGCGCGCCGCCATGGTATCGAGGGGTCCGAGCGGCATGAGGGGACGCTTGACGGGGCGAATGCCGGCCGGGAAAAGGATGACCGGTCCCCTCGCGCGAGGCGGGGCCGGTCCCTCCGACGGTGGGAAGACAACGGCCTGAGGGATCACGACCACTCGCAGGGCCAGCTCGGGCCGCGCGGCCGAGACCCGTGCGGCCACCGAGCCGTGAAACACCGTGAGGGCGGCCGCACCCTCGAGAACGTCGCGCACCGTCGGTCCCCGCTGCGGGTCAGAGATATCGTGATTGGCGTCGGTGCCCGTGAGGGTGACGATCAACGGGAGCCCGAGCGCGCGCGCCACGCGCAGTCCGAGTGGCCCCGCGTGAAATGCGTGAAAGGCGTGCACGAGAGCCGGGCTCCACTGGCGGACTTCGCGCTCGACGGTGGCCGCATCCGTAGCCGAGAGGTCCCAGACCCGCGGCTCGATACCGCGGGCGGACAGTCCGGCGGCGATTCGCTCGACGGTGACGGCATTGCCGCTCGGGGACGGAAAGGCGAACGGGGTCAGCATGGCGACGCGCCCGATGGTGCGCTCGGTCATGGCGCCCAAGCCTACAGGGGGGCTGAGGCCGGGGCAACGCGGGCACGCAACAACCGGAAGCCCCCGGAACGGGGCTGTGGTATGGTTCCCGCCAGTATCGCCTCACGGGGCGAGGGAGGGGCCTGATGGCCGACGCGCAGGACGAGATGGAGTGCCGCGAGTGCATGGATCTCCTCGCGGACTACGTGGACGGCGCTCTCCCCAAGCACCAGGCCGAGCTGCTCGAATGGCATCTCGAAGGCTGCGGCCCCTGCGTCGCCTTCGTGCGCACCTACAAGGGAACGGTCGATGCGGCAAAGCGCCTCAGAGAGACGACCCTGCCCCCCGAGCTGAAAGAGAAGCTGCGAGCGTTCCTGAAGCGCTCAGTCCGTCAATAGTCGTCGGAACTGCCTCAGCCCTCGCCTCGCCGCTGATCAACTCAGCCCTCTCCTCAGGGCTTCGCCCTTCAGCTCGAACTGCCACGCCTGCGGGATTTACTCGGGCCTCTCCTCGCGGCTGTGCGCTCAGCTCGAAGAGCGGGCCACGTCTCAGCTCGAACTCTCTCAGCCCTCGCCTCGCCGTGCTCCTCGCCTGCGGCTCGTCGGCCACGTCTCAGCTCGAACTGCGCGGCCTGCTGTCTCCCGCGAGCGGTCTCTCCAAGTAGTTCACCTGCCCTCGCGAGCGCGAATGTTCCACTTCGAGCGCCGGCTTGGCCGCGCAATCCGTGCGGGGGGAGGCTTCGGAACGGGGGCGGAGCCCCCTCCGAGCTATCTAGCGCACCGCGATACCGATCTCCCCGGTCACTTCACCGATCTCCCAGCAGGGCTCGCCTCGCCGAGCGAATCCGTCGAGGACCAGCGGCACGTCCTCGCGCGCGATGCCGAAGAGCAGCCCCCCCGAGGTCTCGGACTCGTAGAGCAGCCCCGCCTGCGCAATCGAGATGCTGGAAGCCAGCGACAGGCGGCCACGGGCACCGAGGGTGTCCTCGAGATGCTGCCTGTTGCGCTTCATGCCCCCGCTCCACTGCCCCTTCTCGGCGAGGACGAGAGCCCCGGGCAGGAGCGGGATGTCCCGGAACCGGAGCGCAATGCCCGCGCCCGAGGCCTCCACCATTTCCGCCGCGTGGCCCAGGAGGCCGAAGCCCGTGACATCGGTGGCCCCTCTCACACCTGCCTCCCTCACCACCTCGGCGGCGCCCCGGTTGAGTCTGAGCATGCTCTGCACGGCGCCTTCGAGGACGACCGCGTCGCAGGCATCGTTCTTGGCCGCGGTGGCGATGACCCCCGTGCCGAGCGGCTTGGAGAGGAACAGCCGGTGGCCGGGCCGTAGCCCGCCCTTGATCAAGACACGCTTTGGGTGCACGCGGCCGGTTACGCAGAGACCATACTTGGGCTCGGCGTCGACCACGGTGTGACCGCCCGCGATCACGCCTCCCGCCTCGAGGACCTTGTCGGCCCCGCCCTTGAAGACAGCCGCGATCACGGCCTTGGGCATCTCGCGAGGGAAGCCCGCGAGGTTCAGCGCGAAGAGAACCTCGCCCCCCATGGCGTAGACGTCGGACATCGCATTGGCCGCCGCGATAGCTCCGAAAAGATACGGATCGTCGACGATGGGGGCGAAGAAATCCACGGTACTGACCACCGCCACCTCATCGGAGACGCGATAGACGGCGGCATCATCGCTCTTGCCGAGGCCGACCAGGAGGTCCGGATGCGCATGCTCACGCAGGCTCTCGAGCACGTCCCGGAGATCTCCGGGACCCATCTTGGACGCTCAGCCGGCGCAGGCCGCGTAGCTGGTGAGACGGATGGCCTTGCCCGTCTTGGGATCGATGATCTGCGTGTTCATACGCTTGAAAGACGAAGGGGCCGCCGCGGAGGCGACGCTAGACCGACTCGGACTCGACGAAGGCCCGGAAGGCCTCGGCCAGCGGCGAGCGGCTGCGATCGCGATGCGTGGCGATGTAGAACGAGCGCGGGATATGGAGCCCGCGCACGGTGAGCGCCCACACGAGCCCGCTCCGGCACTCGTCCTCGATGGCCCGCCGTGAGAGAATCGACACGCCGACCCCCGCCTTGACGGCCTGCTTGATCGCCTGGGTCGAGCCCATCTCTCCCACCACCCGGAAGGAGGAGAGATCGAGACCCGCCTCGCCGAGGGAGGCCTCGAGCGCCGCGCGCGTGCCCGAGCCCCGCTCGCGCAAGAGCAGCGGCTGGCCGGCGAGCTCGGCGATCTCGACCTGCGTGCGCCCGTGCCAAGGATGCGCCGCCGACACGACGAGCACCATCTCGTCGGGCATCAGCTCGCGATACTCGACGCCCCGATGGCCGAGGCGTCCGCCTACCACGCCCAGCTCCACCTTGCCTTCGGCGATCCAGTCGGCGACCTGGCGGCTGTCACCGATCAGGAGGGTGACCGAGATGTCGGGAAACTTCTCCTTGAACCGACCCAGGAGGGGCGGCAGGACGTATTCACCGGGGATCGTGCTCGCGCCCACGGCCAGCTCGCCGACGAGCTTGCCCTGGAACTGATCCATGGCCTGTCGCGCCTCGCGCTGGAGCTGGAGGATGCGCGTGGCGTGGCTGACCAGGAGCTGGCCCGCGCGCGTCACCTCCGCGCCCCGGCCCAGACGATCGAGCAGTCGCACGCCCAGCTCCTGCTCGAGGGTGCGGATGTGCTCCGACACCGTGGGCTGAGTGAGGAAGAGCGCGTCGGCCGCCTTCGAGAACGACTTGAGCTCGGCGACTTTCACGAAGATCTCGAGCTGTCGCAGGTCCATGGCCGGAGTATAGGCGCGGGTTGCGCCAGTGTCTACTGAGAGTGTGGAAGCGAGCCAGCGGAGCGAGGTGCTCGAGATTGGGTAGGCGGCTCAAAAGGGTCCAGGTGCGAGGCGGCGCCCCGCCGTTCGAGTTGAGCGGCGGCCAGCGGCCGACGCGAGGCGAGGGCTGAGTTAGTCCGCACGCGAGCCGTACTCTCTGTACGTTGAGCGTGCAGCCGAGGGACGTCATATGGTTAGCTAGGTGTGGATAAACTCAGCTGAGCGGTAGGGGTCTCTTCGCGCAAGCGTTCATCGCCGCAGATGGGCCTGTTTCAGCCGCTTAGTGGCAGCCGCACCCGCCGCCGCAACAGCCGCCCCCTGACATGGGGGCGGAACCCGCGGCGGCGGCATTGGTCCGCACGGAGAGAAGCGAGAGGCGGCGCGTGACGCGGGCGCTCTCGCACGAAGGACAGGCGACGGCCGTCGCGCTCGAGGGGACGTACTTCTCGAACTCGCCCTCGCACTGATTGCAGCGATACTCGTAGATCGGCATATGGGTCCGGGTCCCTCGTCCGCTTTCCAGGCTGCCCGCGCGCTTACTGGCCGCCGCGCTGCACGTAGCTCTTCACGAACTCCTCGGCGTTCTCCTCGAGGATATCGTCGATCTCGTCCAGGAGGTTGTCGAGGTCCTCCTTGATCTTCTTGCCCTTCTTGGCGACCTCGGGGTTCGCCCCCGCCGCATCGTCGCCGCCTTCGGGCTTGGTCGGTCTCGTTTCCTTCTTCTTCTGCTCAGCCATGAACGACTCCTCCTGAGCCCGCAAGCGGGCCCGGCGCCGGGGCCTAGATCGTCGGCAGGACTATCCCTGCTGGCCCTGGTACTTCCCCTGCCTGTCCGCATACGCGAATGGCGTGAGGTTCGTGATCATGCCACAGCGGGCGTAGGTGGACTTCCCCCTGCAGATCGTGAGCACGTTGCGGCGGATCCAGCGATCGCTCACCTGTTCACCCTGTTCGATCCGTGACGGTCGACCTTCATGCTCGAATGGTATCGCCCGCGTGGAGAAAGAGTCAAGTCTCGGCCTCCTCACTCACGGTAACAGGCGACGATCCGGCGGGGTTCCAGGTCGCTCCCGCCGTGTCGACGGGCAGAGCAAAGGCCCGGCCCCCTCCCCCGGAGTGACGCAAGGCCAGCTCCATGGCGTGCCCGACGGGCTCGGCGGCGCCTCGAACCGCGGCCAGGAGAGAGGGGCCGGCACCGGAGAGAGCGCAGCCGAGCGCGCCCGCCTCGAGCGCGGCCCGTCGCACCGTCTCCATCCACGGAAAGAGCGGCAGCCGCTGCGGCTGGTGGAGCCTGTCCTCCATGCCGAGGCCGAGAAGGTCCGTCCGCCCCGTGCCGAGCGCGGCCAGGAGCAATCCCATGCGCTGGAGATTGAAGACGGCATCCGCGCGGGAGACCGTCCCTGGCAGGAGCGCGCGCGCCTCGTGGGTCGAGCTCTGCGCCTCCGGCACGAGAACGACCCAGGTGATAGCGGCCGGTACGGGCAACGACACGGCGACCACCTGCTGCCCGGTGGCGCACGAGACCGTGAGCCCGCCCAGGAGGGCCGCGGCGACATTGTCCGGATGGCCTTCGGCCCGGCAGGCGAGCGCCAGCACAGCATCACGGTCGAGGGGGGAGCCCAGCGCCGCATTGGCGGCCACGAGTCCGCCCACCCAGGCGGCGGCGCTCGAGCCGAGTCCCCGCGCCAGGGGGATCCGGTTGACGCAGCGTATGGATGCGCCACGGAATCGGCGACCGGCGGCCTCGTAGGCCATGCGCGCCCCACGTGACACCACATTGTCGGCGCCCGTGTCGAGCCGGCGCGCCCCTTCGCCCTCTATCGAGACGGCGACGCGATCGGCCTCTTCGTAGAGGATCTCGTTGTAGAGGCCGAGGGCCAGACCCAGCACGTCGAAGCCCGGGCCCAAGTTGGCCGAGGTCGCGGGCACGCGCACGTCGATCTTCATGACGACAGCATACCCGCGGGCCGCTGAAAAAGGCCCATCTGCTTCGTTGGCGCCCTCGATCGCACGCTCAACGTATAGAGAGTACGCCTCGCGTGCCACCTTCGGGCGCCGTCTCGCATCTGGACGTTTTTGAGCGGCCGGCCGCTAGAGGCGTTTGAGGAGCCACTCGGGAGTCAGTGAGATGGCCCACGAATTCAGGATGATGTAGTAGTTGGTGGCGACGAGCACGCCCACCACCACGAGCAGGACTCCCGCCGTCCGCTCCACGATCGGAATCAGCGGTCGATACCGCTTGAAGAATCGCAAGAAGCCGCCCAACGCCATGGAGAAGACCAGGAAAGGCACGCCCAGCCCCGCCGAATAGGCCAGAAGCAGCCACACACCCTGGTTCACGGTCTTCTCCGTGCTCGCGAGGGTCAGGATGGAGCCCAGGATGGGCCCGACGCAGGGTGTCCAGCCGATCGCGAAGGTCATGCCCACGGCGAGCGAACCCAGAAAGCCCGCCGGCTTGGTGCGGACCTGGACCTGGCGGGTGCGGTCGAGCACCCCCCACTTGAGGAGCCCCGCGATGTAGAGGCCAAAGAGCGCGATGAGCACGCCGCCCGCGATCCGTATCCAGTCACGGTAGTCGAGGAGGAATTGCCCCGCCGCGCTGAAGGAAGCGCCCAGGCTCACGAAGATGACCGTGAAGCCGGCGATGAAGGCCAGCGAGTGCAGGAGGACCCGAACGCGCTCGGCCACTAGCAGCTCCGAGCTCAGCCGGTCCACCGACATGCCGGTGACGAAGGAGACGTAGGAGGGAAAGAGGGGCAGCACGCACGGCGAGAGGAAGGACACCAGCCCCGCCGAGAACGCGACACCGAAGGTCAGGGGCTCAGCCACGGGGCTTGTCCTGCTCGAGCAAGGAACCGAAGAAGGACACGGCCGACTTGCTGTCCCACTCGCGAGGTCCCAGGGCGAAGGCGTAGAGATTGCCGCTCCGGTCGATGATGAAGGTGGCAGGCACCGCGCGGGCGCCGTAGAGCTGGGCGACCTCCATCTTCGGGTCGAGCCCCACAGGATAGCTGAATCTGGCCTTGTCGATGAACGGCTTGACCACTTTCGCCCCCTGAGCATCCATGCTGAGCGCGACGACGACGAGCCCGTGCTCCTTGTAGCGCCGCCAGAGCCGCTCCATGGCCGGCATCTCTTCCTTGCACGGCGCACACCAGGTCGCCCAGAGATTCAGGAGCACGACCTTGCCGCGGAGCTCCGACAATCGCAGGGTGCCGCCGTCCAGGGAGGAAACCTTGAAGTCCTTGGCCAGTCGCTGGCGACTGGGCGTGATGAGGTCGAGCGCGCGGGCCGGCTCCTGACCAGCCCCGGCGGGGAGTACGGCCAGCAGGATGAAGAGCACAGTCCACGGCACGCGGCGCCCCATGGTGGACCGAGTATACATGTCTGGGGCGCCGGGAATCACGGCCCGCGCTTCTGTGATAGCGTACAGGGACTCCATGCCTGTCACTGTCATCGCCGATGATCTCACCGGTGCCTGCGACGCGGGCGCGCTCTTCGCCGGCCGCGAGGCGGTCCCGGTCTTCCTGGGTACCATCGCGACCGGCCAGGACTGGCCGGCCGCCGCCGTGGACACCGAGAGCCGCGCCCTGGGGCCGGCGGAATCCGCCACGCTCATGCGCCGGACCGCGGCGGGGCTCGCCGAGCGTCTCGCGAACGGGACCGTGTTCAAGAAGATCGACTCGACCTTTCGTGGCCCCATCGCCGCCGAGCTCGATGCCTTGCTCGACTCGATGGGAGCCTCGGCCGCGCTCGTCTGCCCGGCCTTCCCCGCGCAGGGGCGCACGGTGCTCAATGGGATGCTGATGGTGGACGGCGTGCCGGCGCACGAGTCGCCGGTAGGCCTCGATCCCGCCTATCCGGGTCCAACCTCCGATCTCCTCGAAATCCTCAGCCACGGCCTCGCGCATGGGTCTCGGCCCTCGGTTGCCCTCCTTCCTTTAAAGGAGCTCCGCGGCGGGGCCCAGGAGCTCCGGCGGGGGCTCAGGGGGCGACGAGGGCTCATCGTCGCCGATGCCGAGACCGATGCCGATCTCGAGGCTCTCGCGGCGGGCGCTTTCGCGCAAAGATCCTTGCTGCTCGCGGGCTCGGCCGGGCTTGCCCGTGCCGTCTCCGCTGAGCTCGGCTTGACCTCTCGACCTGTCTCTTGTCCCCCTCCAGGGGCGTGGCTCATCCTCGCGGGCAGCCGCCATCCGTCGACCCGTGCCCAGATCGCGGCTCTCGAGACGGCCGGGGTCGCGGGCGCTCGCCTGTCCTCGGCGGGCGAGGTCGATCTGGACCCCGTCATCAACGCGCTGAGACGAGGTGAGCCCGCCTTCATGGCAAGCCCGGACGGGCCCGCGGGAGCTTCCCGGGAGATGGCGGCGACGCTCGCGGGCCTCGCCCTGCGGGCCATGGCCGCGGCGCCGGCCATGATCGCGGTCACGGGTGGCGACACGGCGCATGCGCTCATGCGCGCATGGGGCGCGGCGCGGCTCGAGCTGGTCGGCGCGCCCGCCCGCGGGCTCGCCCTCGGTCGTCTCGTCGCGACCGACGGCTCGACTCTTCCCATCCTGACCAAGGCCGGCGGCTTCGGCTCGCCCGAGCTGTACGTGACCCTCGCGCGAGGCGCTCGGTGATGCCCGTCCGCACACCGCTCATCGGCGTCACCATGGGCGACCCCGCCGGGGTAGGCCCCGAGATCGCGGCCAAGGCCATAGCCACCTCCTCGGTCGCGGCCTCGTGTCGGCCCCTCGTCATCGGCGACCGCTCCGTGATGGAAGCGACGCTGTCGCTGTTGCGCTCGCCGCTTCGGCTCCACGTCGTGACGAAACCGGCCGAATGCCGCTTCGAGCCCGGCGCCCTCGAATGCCTCGACATGCGTAACGTGGACGCGGCGAGCCTGCCGCGAGGGCAGGTCAGCGCCGAGGCGGGTCGGGCCGCCTATGCTTATATCGAGGCCGCGGTGCGCCTCTGCCAGTCGGGAGAGATCGACGGCATGGTGACGGCGCCCGTGAACAAGGAAGGGCTGGCCGCGGCCGGCGTGCAGCACTCGGGGCACACGGAGATCCTGGCGCGCCTGTCCGACACCAAGGACTTCGCCATGCTCCTCATGGGCCGAGAGCTCAAGGTCATCCACGTGACGACGCACGTGGCGCTCCGGCGCGTCCCCGAGCTCTGCACCGAGGAGCGCGTCCTCAAGGTCATTCGCCTGGCCCAGCAGGCCATGAACGGGCTCGGGGTGGCGCGCCCGCGCATCGCGGTGTGCGGGCTGAACCCGCACGCGGGAGAAGACGGGCTCTTCGGCGATGAGGAGAAGCGCGAGATCATTCCGGCCGCCGAGGCGGCACGCCGCGAGGGCTTCGACGTCTACGGTCCCCTGCCCGCCGACACGCTCTTCTCCCGCGCACGCGGCGGCGAGTTCGACATCGTGGTGGCCATGTATCACGACCAGGGCCACGTGCCCGTCAAGACGCTCGGCTTCACCTACGACGAGGCCAAAGGTCAATGGACGGGCCTCTCCGGCGTCAACGTCACCGTGGGGCTGCCCTTCCTGCGCGTCTCCGTCGACCACGGCACCGCCTTCGACCGAGCCTGGAAGGGCATCGCGAATCCCGAGAGCATGCTCGAGGCCATCGACGTCGCCGTCCGCATGCTCGCGGCCAAAGCGTCCTGATGTTCGAGCCGAGACGCTGCCCGTTCTTCGAGCTGAACGACGGCCTCTGGCCGTCGCGAGGCGAGAGCTGGGTCAATCCCGAAGGCGTGGCAGTTCGAGCTGAAGGGCGAAGCCCTGAAGCGAGGGCTGAGTTGATCAGCGGCGAGGCGAGGGCTGAGTAAGATGCCCTGCTACCGGATCGCGCAGATCGGTGGTGACGGCATCGGGCCCGAGGTCGTGCGGGAAGCCGCGCGTGTACTGAAGGCTGGGGAAGACGGCGGTCTGCACTTCTCTTTCGAGGAGGCCGAGGCGGGCGCGGCCCTCTACCGGCGGACCGGCGAGGATCTGCCGCGCGAGACCATAGAGCTATGCCGGCAGACGGACGCGATTCTCTTCGGCGCCGCGGGACTGCCCGACATTCGCCACGCCGACGGCACCGAGCTGGTGCCTCAGATCGCCCTCAGGATGAGCCTCGACCTCTACGCGGGCGTGCGGCCGATCAAGCTCTTTCCCGGCGTGCCGAGCCCGCTCGCCCTGCCCCCGGGGTCGACCATCGACTACGTCATCTTCCGGGAGAACACCGAGGGCCTCTTGGCCTCGCTGGGAGGCGGCTCCAAGGTTGGAGAGGATCTGGCCGTGGACACGCTCGTCATCACCCGCAAGGGCACCGAGCGCATCGTGCGACGTGCCTTCGAGGCCTGCCAGGAACGCGCGGAGCGGAGCGGCGGGTCCCCTGGCAAGGTCACCTGTGTGGACAAGGCCAACGTCTTTCGCTCCTATGCCTTCTTCCGCCAGGTCTTCCAGGAGACGGCGCGCGCCTTTCCCGACGTGCGCACCGACTTCGCCTACATCGACGCCATGGCCATGTACGTCGTGCAGAGGCCATGGCAGTACGACGTCGTCGTGCTCGAGAACATGTTCGGCGACATCCTCTCGGACCTGGGCGCCGCCACCATCGGCGGCCTCGGCATGGCGCCTTCCGGCGACGTGGGTGATCGCTGGGCGCTCTTTCAGCCCTCGCACGGGACGGCGCCCGACATCGCGGGCAAGGGCATCGCGAACCCGACGGCCACCATTCTCTCCGCGGCCATGATGTGCCGCTGGCTCGGGAGCCAGCACAAGGATCCGCTGGCCACCGCCGCCGCCGAGCGCATCGAGGCGGCGGTGGGCAAGGCGCTCCAGGACCCGAAAGCGCGCACCCCGGACATCGGCGGCTCGGCCACGACGCGCGCGGCGAGCGACGCGGTGATCAAGGCCTGCTAGGCGCGAAACGCCGCCCGCCCGAGGCGGCGGCCAGGAGGATATGCGATGGATGAGCAGACGATTCGTGGCCTCATCGAGGACGTAAGGGCCGGACGGTGGAGCCGCCGGAGCTTCGTCCAGGCCATGGTCGGGCTCGGCCTGACCGCCCCCATGGCCGCGCAGATCCTGGCCGGAGCCGGCATCGCCCATGCCCAGCCCAAGATCGCCTCCTTTACTCCCACGCGACGGGGCGGCGGCGGTCCGCTGAAGGTGCTCTGGTGGCAGGCCCCGACGCTCCTCAATCCCCACTTCGCCACCGGGACCAAGGACCTGGACGCCTCCCGTATCTTTTACGAGCCCCTCGCCTCCTTCGACCCCGACGGCAACCTCGTACCCATCCTGGCCCTGGAAGCGCCGACGGTTCAGAACGGCGGCGTCTCCAAGGACGGGCTGAGCGTGACATGGAAGCTCAAGCCGGGCGTGGCCTGGCACGACGGCAGGCCGTTCACGGCCGACGACGTCATCTTCACCTGGGAGTATGCCGCGGATACCGCCACCGCGGCCACGACCATTGGCTCGTATGACGGCATCGAGCGCGTCGAGAAGCTCGGCAGCCATGCGATCAAGATCGTCTTCAAGAAGCCCACGCCATACTGGTCTGACGCCTTCTGCGGCTTCCGGGGCATGATCCTGCCCCGGCATCTCTTCGATGCGTACCGCGGCGCGAAGTCGCGCGAGGCGCCCACCAACCTCAAGCCGGTGGGCACGGGCCCGTACCGCTTCCTGGACTTCAAGCCCGGCGACATCGTGCGCGGAGAGATCAATCCCGCCTACCACGTGCCGAACCGCCCGTACTTCGACACCATCGAGATGAAGGGAGGCGGCGACGCGGTCTCGGCCGCCCGCGCGGTGCTCCAGACGGGCGAGTACGACTACGGGTGGAACATGCAAGTCGAAGACGACATCCTCCAGCGGCTCGAGCAGAGCGGCAAGGGGCGGGTGGAGATCTTCACCACGGGGGGCATCGAGCACATCCAGTGCAACCAGTCCGATCCGTGGCGTGAGGTGGACGGGGAGCGGTCGAGCGCGAAGACCACTCACCCGTTCCTGTCGGACCTCACCGTGCGGCGCGCCCTCAACCTCCTCGTGGACCGGGCCGCCGTCCAGGAGCAGATCTACGGCCGGCAGGGCCGGACGACGGCGAACTTCCTCAACGCGCCCTCGCGCGTCTACTCGAAGAGCACGCGCTGGGAGTTCGACGTGGACAAGGCCAATGCCCTCCTCGAGACCGCCGGCTGGACGCGCGGCGCCGACGGCATCCGCGAGAAGGGTGGTCGCAAGCTTCGGATGGTCTACCAGACCTCCGTCAACGCCCCCCGGCAGAAGACCCAAGCGATCGTCAAGCAGGCCGCGGCCAAGGTCGGCATCGAGATCGAGATCAAGTCCGTGGTGGCGTCTGTGTTCTTCTCCTCTGACGCCGCCAACCCGGACACCTACCCGCACTTCTACGCGGATCTGCAGATGTACAACATCGGCCTGCAGGGCACGGATGCCAGAACCCTGATGAACCTGTACGTCTCCTGGGAGGTGGCGTCGAAGGAGAACAAGTGGCAAGGCCGCAACATCACCCGCTGGCGCAACGAGGAGTACGACCGGCTGTACCGCGCGGCCGACACCGAGCTCGACCCCGTCAAGCGCGCGGCCCTGTTCGTCCGGATGAACGATCTGGTCATCCAGAACGTTGTGGTGATACCGGTCCTCTGGCGCAACGGCGTCTCGGCCGCCGCGGTGAAGCTCCAGGGCATGGAGCTCTCCGGATGGGACTCGCAGCTCTGGCGCCTCTCTCACTGGGTCCGTCAGGCCTAGAGAATCTTGACACTTGCGTGACACCAGATTATAAAGGCGCCACCATTCGGTCACCGCTGACCTGCCCGAGCGAAACATCATGCCGCGGGGCCTTCCCCGCGGACATCACGGAGGCTTCCCATGGACGAGCGTGAGCTACGAGAGCTGATCACCGATGTCAAGGCGGGCCGCCTGAGCCGCCGCGGGTTCGTCCGGACGATGATCGGGCTGGGCCTCACGGCCCCCCTGGCCGCCCAGATGCTGGCCTCGGCCGGGGTGGCCCAGGCCCAGAGCAAGCTCACCTACAAGGCTACCAAGCGCGGCGGCGGGGGCGCGCTCAAGGTGCTGTGGTGGCAGGGCGCGACCCTCCTGAATCCGCATTTCGCGGTGGGCACCAAGGACCAGGACGGCTCGCGCATCTTCTACGAGCCCCTGGCCTCCTGGGATCCCGACGGCAATCTCGTGCCGATCCTCGCCGCCGAGATCCCGAGCGTGCAGAACGGGGGCGTGGCCAAGGACGGCAAGTCGGTGACGTGGAAGCTCAAGAAGGGCGTGCAGTGGCATGACGGCAAGCCCTTCACCGCCGACGACGTGGTCTTCAACTGGGAGTACGCGGCCGATCCTGCCACGGCCTCCGTGACGATCGGAACCTACAAGGACGTCAAGGCCCAGAAGATCGACAGCCACACGGTCAAGGTGACGTTCGAGAAGCCGACCCCGTTCTGGGCCGACGCCTTCGTCGGCGTTCGCGGCATGATCCTCCCCAAGCACCTCTTCGAGGCCTACAAGGGCGGCAAATCCCGGGAGGCGCCCTCAAACCTCAAGCCGATCGGGACCGGGCCGTATCGCTTCGTGGAGTTCAAGCCCAGCGACATGGTCAAGGGCGAGCTCAATCCGGGATATCACATGGCCAACCGCCCCTTCTTCGACACCATCGAGATGAAAGGCGGCGGCGACGCGGTATCGGCGGCCCGGGCCGTCATCCAGACGGGAGAGTTCGACTACGCGTGGAACATGCAGGTCGAGGACGACATCCTCCGGCGCATGGAGCAGGGCGGCAAGGGCCGGGCCGACATCGTGGCCGGGGGCAATATTGAGCACATCCAGCTCAACAACACCGATCCGTGGACGGAGTTGGGCGGCGAGCGCTCCAGCATCAAGACCAAGCACCCCTACCTCACCGACCCAGCGGTGCGACAGGCGCTGAACCTCCTCGTCGACCGCAGCGCCGTCCAGGAGCAGATCTACGGCCGCACCGGCATCTCCACCGCGAACTTCCTCAACCAGCCCGCTCGCTTCGCCTCGAAGAGCACGAAGTGGGAGTTCAACGTCGAGAAGGCCGCCCAGATCCTCGAGGCCGCGGGCTGGAAGAAGGGCTCCGACGGGATCCGGGCCAAGGACGGCAAGAAGCTCAAGGCCGTGTACCAGACCTCGATCAATGCCCCGCGGCAGAAGACCCAAGCGATCGTGAAGCAGGCGGCGACCAGGGCCGGTATCGACCTGGAGCTCAAGTCCGTGACGGCCTCCGTGTACTTCTCCTCGGACGTGGCCAACCCGGACACCTACACGCACTTCTACACCGACATCCAGATGTACACGACCACCATGACCCAGCCGGATCCCGAGCTGTTCATGAACCAGTTCACCTCGTGGGAGGTCGCCTCCAAGGAGAACAAGTGGCAGGGCCGTAACATCACCCGCTGGCGCAACGAGGAGTACGACAAGCTCTACCGCAGCGCGGAGACGGAGCTCGACCCGGTCAAGCGGGCGGCCCTCTTCATCAGGATGAACGAGCTGGTCATCCAGAACGTCGTGGTCATCCCCGTGGTCTTCCGCCCGCGGGTGGCCGCCATCGCCAACACCATGCGCGTCGAGCAGAGCGGCTGGGACTCCGACTTCTGGAACCTTCACAACTGGTACCGCGAGGCCTAGACAGGCATGGGGGGACCGGGGCCGCGAGCCCGGTCCCCCACCCCCGTCGCCACGACCGATGTCCAAGTACCTGCTGCGGCGTATCCTGATCTCGATTCTCGCGCTCCTCGGCATCAGCCTGGTCCTCTTCACCGTGCTGGCCCTGGCCCCGGGGGATCCGTTCGAGGAGCTCGCGACCAATCCCAACGTGCCCGCCGAGGTGCGCGCCAACCTCCGCACCCAGTTTGGCCTCGACGACCCCGTCGCCGTGCGCTACGTCCGCTGGGTCAAGTCCATGCTCAAGGGCGACTGGGGCTTTTCCTTCGTGAGCCGGGTCAATGTCTCCACCCTCATCATGCAGCGACTGCCCACCACGCTCTTCGTGCTGGGGACGGCGCAGCTTCTGGCCCTCCTCGTGGCGCTGCCCGTCGGTGTCCTTTCCGCCGTGCGCCCCTACTCCTTGTTCGACCAGATCGCCACGACCTTCGCCTTCATCGGCTTCTCGCTGCCCACGTTCTTCACCGGCCTCCTCTTCATCCTCTTCTTCAGCATTTACCTCAACTGGCTGCCCTTCATCTATCGCGCGGACATCAGCGCCACGGGCTGGCGATGGGCCTGGGAAATGGCGCGCCAGGCCATCATGCCCATCGCCGTCCTCGGGCTCTTCCAGGGCGCCGCCATGACGCGCTACGTGCGCTCGGCCGTGCTCGACGTGATCCGCCTCGACTACGTCAACACCGCGCGCTCCAAGGGGCTGTCCGAGGGTGTGACCATCGTCAAGCACGTGGTCCGGAACGCCCTCATCCCGGTGGTGACCCTGGTGGCCCTCCAGATCCCCGGCATCTTCACGGGCGCCGTCATCACCGAGCAGATCTTCCGCGTGCCCGGCATCGGCTCGCTGCTCATCAGCGCCATCCTCTCCAACGACACGCCGGTGATCATGGCCATCACCTTCGTGTTTTCGGCGCTCGTCGTCCTCTTCAACCTGATCGCGGACCTGGTCTACGGCTGGCTGGATCCGCGGATCTCGATCCGCTAACCACCATGGCGAACGGGACGGCGTCGCCCGCGGTTCTGACCAGAGCGCAGGTCGTGGGCAGGCGCCCGGCCGAGTCGCTCACCGCCGAGGCGTGGCGGCGGTTCCGCCGGCATCGCCTCGCGAGCTTCGGGGCCGTCATGCTCGGGATCATGGTCCTCGCCGTGCTGCTCGGGCCGGTGATCTACCGGGTGCCCATCAACGAGATCGACTTCAAGGCCAAGCTCAAGACGCCCTCGTGGGCGCACCCCATGGGCACGGACGACCTGGGACAGGACGTGCTGGCGCGCATGCTCTATGGCGGACGGATCTCGCTCGCCGTCGGCGTGGCGGCCATGCTGATCGCCATCACCGTCGGCACCGCGGTGGGCGCCGTGTCGGGTCAGGCGGGTGGCGTGGTCGACCATGGGCTCATGCGCGTCACGGACCTCTTCCTGGCCCTGCCCCAGCTCCCGCTCCTGCTCCTCATCATCTACCTCTTCCGCGACGCCTTGAAGAAGGTCCTGGGTCCCGAGGCGGGGATCTTCGTCATGGTCGTGGTCGTCATCGGGGGATTGCGCTGGATGCCGGTGGCGCGCCTCGTCCGCGCTCAGTTCCTCTCCCTGCGCGAGAAGGAGTTCGTGGAGGCGGCCCGGAGCCTGGGGGCCCCGCCGCTCCGCCAGGTCATCCGCCACATCCTGCCCAACGCCCTCGGTCCCGTCATCGTGGCGGGCTCGCTCGACGTGGCCGCGGCCATTCTGTTTGAGTCCACCCTGTCCTTCCTGGGCCTGGGCTTCCCGCCGGACATTCCGACCTGGGGCCGCATCCTCTTCGACGCCAAGGACAATCTCGACTTCGCCCCGCACTGGGCGATCTTCCCGGGCACGGCGATCTTCCTCACCGTGCTCAGCATCAACTACCTGGGCGACGGCCTCCGCGACGCCCTCGATCCCCGAAAAGTTCTCTAGCCCTCACCGACGAGGAGTGGCCGTGCCCGACCGCGATCTCTGCTTCGCGCCTGTCACGGAGCTTCGGCGCCTTTACCGGGCCGGCAAGACCTCGCCCCTCGAGGTGATGCAGGCCGTGCTCGCGCGCGTCGATGCCGTCAACCCGCGGCTCAACGCCATCGTGACGCTGACGCGAGAGTCCGCCCTCCGGGAGGCCAAGGCCGCCACGGCCGCCCTCAAGAAGAAGGGCCGCGCCCTTGGTGCGCTTCACGGCGTGCCGGTGACCATCAAGGACCTGACGCAGACCAAGGGCGTGCGCACAACCTGGGGCTCCAAGGTCTTCGAGCACCACGTGCCCACGGAGGACTCGCTCATCGTCGAGCGGCTCAAGTCGGCGGGGGCCATCGTCATCGGCAAGACCAATACGCCCGAGTTCGGCGCGGGCGGCAACACGTTCAATACGATCTTCGGCCCCACGCGAAACCCGTGGAATCCCGCCCTGACTTGCGGCGGCTCGAGCGGGGGCGCGGCCGTGGCCCTGGCCACCGGCATGGGGCCCATCGCCCAGGGCTCGGATACGGGCGGGTCACTACGAACGCCGGCCGCCTTCTGCGGCGTCGTCGGCTTCAGGACGACCCCGGGGTTGGTGCCTTACTATCCGAAGCTCCTCGGCTGGGACTCGATCGGCGTCACGGGACCCATGGCGCGGACCGTCGCCGACACCGCGCTCATGCTCTCCGTGGTGGCGGGGCCCGATGACCGCGCCCCGCTCTCCTATGACGTGGACACGGCCGCCTTCACCCGCGCGGTGCGATCGCCCTCGATCAAGGGCTGGCGCGTGGCGTGGACGCCTGATCTGAACGGCCTCATCCCCGTGGACGGCGAGGTCGCCCGCGTGGCGGAGACGGCGACGCGCGTCTTCCGCTCGCTGGGCGCCAAGGTCGAGTCGGCCTGCTGCGATTTCCGCGAGGTCAACGACATCGTGCTGGGCACGCGCGGGCTGTCCATGGTGGCCAACCACGCCGACAAGCTCGCGCAGTGGAAAGAGCAGATGCAGAAGGGACTGGTCTGGAACATCGAGCAGGGTCTCAAGCTCTCCCCGGAGGAGATCGGGCGGGCCGAGGCGCTGCGCACCTCGCTCTGGCAGCGCGTACGGACCTTCATGGAGACGCGGGAGCTGCTCATCCTGCCCACGGTGGCCGTGCCGCCCTTCCCCGTCGAGCTGCCCTACCCGACGCAGATCAACGGCAAGCCGCTCGACAACTACACGCAGTGGTTCTTTCTCACCTATGGCATCACGGTGACCGGACTTCCCGTCATCTCCGTTCCCTGCGGCTTCACCGCGAGCGGGCTGCCCGTGGGACTGCAGATCGTGGGGCGGCGGCGACAGGAGACCATGGTGCTGCGGGCCGCCGCGGCCTTCGAGGCGGCCGCGCCGTGGGCGGACAAGATCCCTCCCGTCGTGACGGAGCGTGAGCGTCGATAACATAAGGCCCCCACCGAGGTTGGGCTAGTCGGCCACGTCGGCTCCGACGTGTTCTTTGGTGGACATTGACCGGTGGGGATGGCGTGACTAGCATGGATTCGATGACGACGTATCCCGTCCGAAACCGACACTGGACCCGGAGCGAGTATGACCAGCTGATCAGAATCGGTTTCTTCTTCGGCGACGAGCCCATCGAGCTGCTGGGCGGTCAGCTCATCGTCGCCGAGCCGAAGGGTAGCCAACACCAGACGGCCATCGGCCTCACCGCCGAGGCGTTGCGCCTCGCCTTCGGTCTGGGCTGGATCGTGCGTGTACAGGGCCCCGTGGCGCTGGACGACGAGTCCGAGCCAGAGCCCGACATCGCGGTCGTCCCCGGGGGACATCGCGACTATCTCGCCGAGCACCCGGCGCGGCCGGCCCTGCTCATCGAGGTGGCCGAGTCGAGCCTGGCCTTCGACCGGCGTCACAAGGGCAGCCTCTACGCCCGCGCGGGTGTGGCGGACTACTGGATCGTGAACCTCGTGGACGAGGCCCTCGAGGTCTATCGCCAGCCCGCGGTCGATCGGTCCGCGGAGTTCGGCTGGCGCTACCTCGACGTCCAGATCTTCCGCGTGGCCGCCACCGTCTCGCCGCTCTCCCGGCCCGACGTCACCGTGGCCGTGGCCGACCTGCTGCCGTAGCGCCTCGCCGGCTCCGCTACTTTGCCCGCTTGAAGGTCACCTCGCGAGTTAGGCGCTGGGGTCAGGTCTCACAATGCGACATCGCGGTCAAAGCGGAGAGATCCTCGAGGCCGGTGTAACATCCATGCGGTCATGCCGTCTTCCGCGGGGTGACGGTCAACCGCGGGGTGTCGGAGTCGAGCAGGCTTCACCCACACAGTCTGGGAGGTCAGGCCATGGACCTGGGGCTCCAAGGAAAACACGCGATCGTGACCGGGGGCAGCCTGGGCATCGGGAAAGCCATTGCCCGGGAGCTGGCCCGCGAAGGCGTGGACGTCGCGATCGTGGCGCGCAGCAAGGAGCCGCTCGAAGCGACGGCGCGAGAGCTGTCCGCCGAGACCGGGCGGCGCATCATCCCGCTGGTGGCCGACGTCACCAGCAAGGAGCAGGTGGACGGGATGGTGGCCCAGGCGGCCGCCCAGCTGGGCGGGTTGCACATCCTGGTGAACAGCGGATCTCCCCCGGGGGGCTCGGCCACCGCCACCGGCCCCATCGAAACGGTGGTCGACGAGGATCTGCTGCACGACTTCAATGTGAAGTACGTGGGGGCGCTGCGCTGCGCCCGCGCCGCCATCCCCCACCTGAAGGAGCAGGGGTGGGGCCGCATCATCAACATCAGCGGGACCAATGCCCGCAACGCCGGGAACCTCAGCGGCGGGGCCCGCAACACCTCCCTCGTACACTTCACCAAGACCCTGGCCGTGCAGCTGGGGCGCTTCGGGATCACGGTCAACTGCATCCACCCTGGCACGACGCGCACGGAGCGCACCCCGCGCCTGTTGGCGGCCCGGGCCGCCGAGCTGCGCATCGCCCCCGAGGAAGTCGAGCAACGCGATTTCGCCCACGATTCCCCACGGGGCAACGCCATCGGCCGCATGGTGGACGCGGCGGAGATCGCCTACGTCACGGCCTTCCTGGCCTCGGACAAGGCGTGGGCAGTTACCGGTGAGCTGGTCGTGGCGACGGGTGGGGCCGGCCGAGCCGTATATTATTGAGGACGCGCGAACGGTACCGACATGTTCCCGTACCATGACGAGAACCAGACGCAGCGGACGGCCTTCGTCACCCTGCTGATCATCGGCCTGAACGTCGTGGTCTGGCTCCTGGTCCAAGGCGCCGGCTCCATGCTTTCGGTGGCGCGGTCGGTCTGCGATCTCGGGCTGATTCCCGGCGAGCTCACCGGGATGGTGCCGCCGGGCACGCGCTTTCCCATGGGCGAGGGCCTCGTGTGCCTGACCGACCCCGGCCGGCAGGTCTCGCACGTCGTCACCTCGATGTTCCTGCACGGCTCCTGGATGCACCTGCTGGGCAACATGTGGTTCCTCTGGCTTTTCGGGAACAACATCGAGGACTCCATGGGGCACGGGCGCTTCGTCGTGTTCTACCTGCTCTCCGGGGTCGCGGCCTCCCTGCTGCAGGTGGCCCTCAGCCCGGCATCGCCGATCCCGATGGTCGGGGCCTCGGGCGCCATCAGCGGGGTGATGGGCGCCTACCTCGTCCTGTACCCGCGCGTGCGCGTGTACACGTTGGTGCCCCTCGGGTTCTTCATCACGTCGCTCGCCCTGCCCGCCTGGACCATGCTGCTGTATTGGATGGCCCTCCAGCTCCTGGGCGGGTTCACGGGGTTCTTGACCGAGGCGCGCGGCGGCGTGGCCTTCTGGGCCCACGTCGGGGGATTCGTGGCGGGCGCGGTGCTCGTGAAGCTGTTTGCCCGCCCCGCGGACGTGGAGGCCCACCGGAACGACGATTGGCGTCCGCGGCGGGTGGCCGGCGGCCGAGGCGCCTGAGCGCGCCCTTCGCCCTCTTCAGCGAGGACAGCGAAGCAACTCCTCCGCCTCCCCGGCCAGCTCGCGGACGACTTCCCGCGGAACGTTCGTCTGTCTGAAAACGAGTGGCCCCAACAGCGAATCGGCGAAGGGCCGGATTATATGCCGGCTAACAGCGGTACGTCGATACCGCAAGGGTCGCCGGCACGGGCGCCCCGACCTCTTGCGCTTCCCCCCGGGAGGCGTCATGGTGTCGTCCGTGGCGCCTCTATTCACCGGGGTCTCCCTCGCGGCGTGCTTCGTGATCGGCCTCGCGGCCGCCATCCGGATGGCCGGTCCGATCGTCGGCCTGGACCACGCCACCGGAGTCATCCGCCTGCCCACAGAGGTGACGGCGACCATCGTCAGTCTCTTCGCCCTCGCCGCCATCGTCTTCGTCGCGCATGTGCTGCGGCGCGCGTGGTCCCGACGGCACGCGGAGGACGCCGAGGCCGCGGGGACCTTCGAGCCGCTCCGCATCCCGGCGTGGCTGCGCGCGGTCAGACAGTTCCTCGCTTTCCTTTACTTCGTGGCCCTCGCCTACGCGCTGTCGCGAAGCGGGATATCCCTGGACGGCATCATGGCGCTCGCGGGGGGTGCCGGGGCGGCGGTCGGCTCCGCGGCCTCCGGCCCGGCCGCCGAGAGCGCTCCCCCGCTCGTCACCTGGAGCTTCGGCATCCTCGCGCTCGGGGCGGGTCTCGGGGCCCTCGGCCTGGCCATGTGGGTCGCCCTCGGCGCCCGCCTGGCCCAGTGGCGCGCGGACGGCGACGGCGGGACCATGCCGGCACCCCTCGGCACCGCCGTGGACGACAGCGCGGAGGATCTACGCTCCGACCCGGACGCGCGCCGCGCCATCGTCCGCTGCTACGTCAGGTTCGAGCGCGCGGCCGCCGACTCGGGAGTCGAGCGCAAAGCGTGGTCGACGCCGATGGAGTTCATGCGCGAGGCGCTCCGCCGCCTGCCCGTCCCGCGCACCGCGGTGCCCACGCTCACGGGGCTGTTCGAGCTGGCCAGGTTCAGCCAGCACCCTCTCGGGCCGACCGAGCGGGACCAGGCCCTGGAGGCCCTGGACGAGATCAGGACGGCGATCAGGGTGACCGACGGCGATGCCGGCGCGCGCTGAGCGGTCGCGGCGTCGCCTCGCCGGCCGCGCGATCGTCGCCGCCCTCGTCGTCCTCGCGGCCATGCCCGCCTACCTCGCGCTCTCGCCGCCGTGGCAGCCCGTGGCCGTCCGTCTGTCCTGCGCGGCGATCGTGGCCGCGGGGTGCCTCCGCGTGCTGCGCCTGGCGCGGGGTGCCATGGAGCCCGAGCCCCTCTCTCCTCTCGACACGCCGCCCCCGCCCGCCGCCGTCCCCGAGCTGGATGCGCGCTTCCTCGCGCTCCGCGACGACGTGATCCACGGCACCCGGAGCCGGCGGTACTTCGACAGGATCCTCTGGCCGCGGCTCTCCGGGCTCGCCGGCACGGATCTCCCCCGGCCCGCCGAGGGGCGGGACTACCGCCGGCGTGGACCCTCGATGAGCACCCTCGCGCGCCTCGTCACCGAGATCGAGAGAGGCGCGTGAAGCTCGACGCCGTGGCCGACCGCTGCCAGGAGGTCCTCGCCGCCCTCGGCCAGGTGATCGTCGGCAAGACGGACGTGCTCCAGCAGGTCCTGGCCGGTCTCCTCGCCAACGGCCACATCCTCATCGAGGATTACCCCGGCCTGGCCAAGACGCTCATCGCCCGGCTCGTCGCCCAGACGCTCGATCTCGGCTTCAAGCGCATCCAGTTCACGCCCGATCTATTGCCCAGCGACATCACGGGTAGCTTCCTCTTCGACCAGCGCGAGGCGCGCTTCGAGTTCCGCCGGGGTCCGATCTTCACCAACCTGCTCCTCGCCGACGAGATCAACCGGGCCACGCCCAAGACGCAGAGCGCGCTGCTGGAGGCGATGCAGGAGTCGCAGGTCACCGTGGAAGGCGAGCGCTTCCCCCTCGAGCCACCATTCCTCGTGATCGCCACCCAGAACCCCATCGAGCTGGAAGGCACGTATGCGCTGCCCGAAGCCCAGCTCGACCGCTTCCTGATGCGCCTGGCCGTGGGCTACCCGGATCCCGAGGAGGAAGTGGAGATCCTCGCCCGGCGCCGGCGCCGGCGGGAAGATCCTGTGAGCGTCGCCCCGGTGATCTCGCGCGCGGACTTGCTCGCCATGCAGGAGAGCCTGGAGGACGTCCACGTGGCGGGGGTAACCGAGCGTTACATCGTGGACCTCGTGCAGGCCACGCGCACCGACCATCGCGTGGCCCTCGGCGCCTCGCCGCGGGGGACGCTCGCCCTCCTCAAGCTCGCCCGGGCCCTCGCGGCCCTGCAGCGCCGCGACTTCGTGCTCCCCGACGACGTGAAGGCCATGGCCGTGCCCGCCCTCGCGCACCGGCTCGTGCTCAAGCCCGAGCTGTGGGCGGCGCGGGTCTCGGCGGCGCAGGTGGTGCAGGGCCTGCTCACCCAGGTGCCGGCGCCCGGCCCGGACGTCCGATGACGGGCCGGGTGACGCCACTCGGCCTCTCCGTCCTCGCGGTGGCCGGGTGCGCGCTCTCCCTTGCCGTGCTCTCCGGGCGCCCGGAGCTGTTCGTGGCCGCCCTCCCGCTGCTCCTCGCCCTCGTCCCCCTCGCCCACCGCGGCCCCGCCCTCGATCATCGGATCGCCCACGAGGTCTCGCGCGCGCGCGTCTTGGAAGGCGAGAGCGTGACGGTGACGGTCACGGTCCAGGCACGGCTGCCCATCGCGCTCCTCGAGCTCCTGGGCCCGCTTCCCGCGGGCAGCGTCGTCGTGTCGGGGCGTCACCACGCGGCCATGACCCTGGGCGCCGGCCAGACGGGCCGGTGGAGCTACGAGGTCCGCTTCGAGGGCCGCGGCGTGCACGACATGGGCACGATCGCCGTGCGGGTGCGGGATCGCTTCGGTGTGCGCACCTGGGAGCAGCGTCATGTCGATCCGAAGCCCGTGCGCGTCTATCCGCGCATCGCGCCGCTCCGGAGTCTTCCCCGTCCCGCCCACGCGCGGGCATCGGTCGGCGACTACGTCTCGTCCGCCCTCGGCGAAGGCATCGAGCCCGGCGAGATCCGGCAGTTCGCCCCCGGCGACCGGATCAAACAGGTGAACTGGCGCGCCTCGCTGCGGCTGGGGAAGCTCTATGTCACCCAGCATCAGCGCGAGCGCAATGCCGACGTCGTCCTCATGCTCGACACCCTGGCCGAGGTGGGTCGGGCGCCTGAGACCACCCTCGACTGGAGCGTTCGGGCCGGGGCCTCGCTGGCCACCGCGTATCTGGCGCGAAAGGATCGCGTCGGCCTCATCAACTACGGCGGGCTGATCCACTGGGTCAAGCCTGGGTCGGGGCGAGCGCAATACGAGCGGCTCGCCGACGCCCTGGCGCGGGCCGAGGTCGTCTTCACCTACGTCGCGAAGGATCTCGCCGTGGTGCCGCCGCGGGTGCTGCCTCCCCAGGCCGTCGTCATCGCGCTCACGCCGCTGCTCGACCCGCGCTTCACCCGGGCCGCTCTCGACCTGGCGGCCCGCGGCTTCGACCTCGTCGTGCTTGTCGTCTCCCCGGTCGAGGTCACACGCAGGACGCTCGCGCCGTCGCCGACCATCGACCTCGCCTGCCGACTCTGGACGCTCGAGCGCCGCGCGCGGCTCGCCGAGCTCCACCGGCAGGGTGTGGCCGTCCTCGAGTGGTCTCCACCGGAGCCGCTCGAGCTGGCGCTGGCCGCGGCCCGACGCCGACGACCTCGCCTCGTGGCCGCGGGATGATCCGCCTTCTCGGCGCCGCTGTCGCCGTCGTCCTGTCGGCCGCGCCGGTCCTGATCATGCCGGTACAGGCCGTGGCCGTGATCGCGCTCGTGGGACTGCTCCTGGCCACGGTGGGAGTCGCCGCGTTCTGGCGGTGGCCGGTCACGGCCGCGGCCTGCGTCTTCCTGGCCGACTACGCGGCGGCGCTCTGGGGGGCGGCCGGGCCCGTGAACGTCGCCGGCGCCGCGGGATTCGGCCTCGCGCTCCTGTTCATGCTCGAGTCGGCGGACCTGGCCCGCCGCGTTCGCCGGGCCGCCGTCGACGGCGCGGTCATCCGCTCGCATCTCGGCCGCTGGAGCGGCTTCGGCGCCGCCACGCTGGGGTCGGCCGCCCTCGCCGTGGCGCTGGCGAGCGCCCTCGCCACGCCCATACCAGCCGCCATCGCCCCCCTCCTCGCGGCCGGCGGCGCCCTCGGTGTCATCACGACCATCGCCGTCATCATCACGCGCGTCACCTTGAACCGTCGCTCGGCAGGTCGCTGACCTCGGCACGCCGATAGAGCGCCACGGGTGGGCAACCCGGACCTCGAGGGACCGCGCGCGGCGCCGGCGGGAGATCCCGACGGAGATCAGAGCGCGAGGTCGCCCAGGAAGATGCGCCTGACCTCCGCGGACTGGAGCAGCTCCCCCGATGGTCCGCTCAGGATGGTCCGGCCCGATTCCAGGACATAACCACGGTCGGCGAGCCGCAGGGCCAGCTCCACGTTCTGCTCGATGAAGACGATGGTGATGCCCTGCTCGTCCCGGATGCGCCGCATGAGCCCGGCGATCTGCTGTACCACCAGGGGGGCCAGGCCCAGGAAGGGCTCGTCGATCATGAGCAGGCGGGGCCGGGCCATGAGCCCGCGCGCGATGGCGACCATCTGCTGCTCGCCGCCCGACAGGGTGTGCGCGAGCTGCCCCTGCCGGTCGGCGATGACGGGAAACAAGCGCTGGACGCGCGTCAGGGTCTCCTCGCGATATGGGCGGGCGGCCGGGTTGTGGGCGCCCAGCACCACGTTGTCGAGCACGGTGAGAAATGGAAACAGGCGCCGGCGCTCCAGCACGTGCGCCAGGCCCTCGCCCGCGGTGCGGTGGGCGGGCAGGCCGTCGATGCGGGTGCCTCCGAAGGTGATGCGACCGGCGCGCGGCGTGATCAGCCCGGAGATGGTGTTCATCAGCGTGGACTTGCCCGCGCCGTTCGGCCCGAGCACGGCCACGATCTCGCCGTCGCCCACGTGCATGGCGGCCTGCCAGAGCACCTGGAAGTCGCCGTAGGCGACGTCGAGGCCTTCTACCGTTAACAGCGGCGTCAGCAGTGGAGCCGGCGGC